>JAFIFY010000193.1 GCA_020831765.1 Phycisphaeraceae bacterium
CGCCGCAGTGCGAGCCACGGGCGCTTCGCATCTTGGAATATACGGGCTGCTTCACACGGACAACTCCTACGTCAGCTTCGTCTCGAAGGAGAACGCCGTTCAACCCCGGAAACCCGGGATCGTCACGGTCGTGCCCGAACCAGCCACGCTGAGCCTGCTGGCCCTGGGCGGACTGGCGTTGATCCGGCGGCGGCGTACGGTCTGACGGACACTGCCAGGAGCACGTGATCCCAACCCAGACGGCGGGGGCGCCCAGCCCCGTGTGCTGCACCATATGATGACGTTGAGCTCGAGCAGGCTCCAGGAACGAACCGTGATGATTTGCCTCGACGAAATGGACGATGCAGCGTTCG
Source organism: Phycisphaeraceae bacterium (assembly GCA_020831765.1). Taxonomy (GTDB): domain Bacteria; phylum Planctomycetota; class Phycisphaerae; order Phycisphaerales; family Phycisphaeraceae; genus JAFIFY01. Next base: position 354 of record JAFIFY010000193.1, read on the forward strand.
CTCAATTCCTTGACCATCTTGCGAAAGCGAAATCGCAAGGCTCGACAGAGGATGGAGCGTCTCGCGAAGAGGTGATAGCCACGGCAAGGCAGTCGTTAAACGCGCGCTTCTCGGATGCGAACTTTTCCAGCGGAAACGTATTGCTGTCGATCAAGGAAACGTCCTCCGGAGAAGTGGTGGGCCACATTTGGATCGCACTGCATAGCGATGACTCCTTGCCTCGCGGAGCCCTACATAGCTTCACCGTGTACGAACGATTCCGGCGTAAGGGCTATGGCCGCGAAGCCATGTCCCTACTTGTGCCATATGCCCGCGCTAGGGGCTGGTCATCTCTGGTCCTGTGGATCGCCGGCAGCAACGACACCGGACGCTCTTTCTGCGAGAATGCTGGCTTTGCGGTTGTCGGCTCTTTCATGCGCAAAGATATTACCGCAGCTCTGGTGTCAGAGCGGATCACGCTCGAATGCATGAATCCTGAGATGATCAGGACTTTTGTCGAAGATCAGGTTCAACGATACGCGGAACGAACGATGCGAGACTTGGGGATACCAAAACAACAGGCGCTGCAGGGGGCAAGATGTGAGTTTGAGAGGTTCACTGGGGGCGTTGTCCCAGAGGGCGAGCATATTCTCGTCATCATGGATGCGTTTACAGGTATTGCGCTGGGACATCTCTGGTACAGCATCCATCAGGAAGGCCCTGTTCAAACGGCTTTCATAGAAGATATTCTCATTCGCGACCCACATCGGGGAAAGGGCCTGGGATACCATGCTTTGGTTGCCCTCGAACGACATGCCCAGCAGGCTGGAGCAACGGGAATCTGCCTCTTCGTGCAGGCCCACAACGAGCCCGCACGACGCTTATACTCGAAAAGAGGTTTCTCAGTCGGCAACACGGAGATGGAACGGAGCCTGGTTGCAGCGAGCATCGATGATGCCAGTCGTGATAAACAAGACAGATGAGAGCCCGACGTGCAGGTGCAGGCGACGCTTGGGACGGAAAAAGGGGAGGCGTAGAATGCTATCAACTTAAGCGGTAGCCCCCTTCCGTCGCAACGCGTCCTTCAACTCGGCTCTTGGACGGGTCATCCGGGGGTACTGCTTGGGGCGGCGTTTGACGACACGGGGTTCGTAACGGCCGGGACGGTGGGGGTTGACGATCAGGTCGATCAACTGCTGCAGATGCCGGGCCTCGGCCAGCCATCGCAGCGCATCGATGAAACTGATGCGCGCCAGTGGAACGCCCTGGCGCTCGCTGGCCCGCAGCATCACCATCCGAACCAGGTTGTAGAACCCACCCTACGGCCTTTTCCCTTCCAGGGGCCGATTTTCAGGGCAGAGGGGCGCGAAGGCCCTGCCTTGCACCCGCGATGCGTGTCATGGACTCTGACATCGCCGCCCCGGGGGGCCGGGGGGCCGGGGGGCCGGGGGGCCGGGGGGCCGGGGGGCTTGGAGCGGGGTCCGGGGGCGGGGGTCCGGGCTGGCGGGGTGGCCTATACTCTGCTCACGATTCGTAGTGTGCGGGGCGACACGATCAGCCGGTCGCACCTCACCACCACTGGACCCCGGAGATGGGGCCAGGGAGACCTGGTCCGACGGCCGCTACGCGGCGGATCGCCCGCCGGCGTTCGCCGGTGGCCAACAGGGCATCGGGCCCTGATGCGATGAATGAGGAGCGTGAGCCATGCATGACTCGGGCGTGATCAACGCACTGCTGGTCGCCGCGGCCGTGGCCGCGGCCATGTTGCTCGGTGCCGGCCTGCTGCACCTGCTACCCCGGCTCGGACGCCCGGGCCGCGCCGCCTCGGGCGCGATGACCCGGGCACCGGCGCTGGACCTGTGGATCACCTACTTCACCATCCTGCCGCTGGCCGCCGGGCCGGTGTGGGCCGGGTGGTGGGGGCTTCTCGGGGCCGTGGTGGGCCAGGTCGGCGGGGTGCTGATCTGGACCGGCCTGCACGAACTGGCCCACCCCCAGGCCCGCCGCGGGCCGCGCATCGTCAAGGTCATCAACGCCAAGGTCGGTGTCGTGCGCAACATGACCGCGGTCTGGCTGACGGCCATCGTCGTGCCGATGTTCTGGATCGTGCGCATGGCGCAGGTGGGCATCTACCCGTGGCTGACGCTGCTGGTGGGTCTGCCCGCATACCGCCATGCCGAATGGGTCAACGTGTCGCGGCAGAAATTCAGCGGCCTGGTCGGCCACGACCTGGTCTGGTGCCTGTACTGCGACTGGATGACGGGCGTCTGGTCGCTGGGCTCGGAGATGCTGCGCAACGTCGAATCCTTCTGGTGCCCCATCCGTTTCGCCAGCGAGAAGAAGTGTGAACGCTGCCGCCAGGACTTTCCCGACATCGATGGCGGCTGGATCCCCGCCGATGGAACCATGAACCAGGTCACCGACCTGCTCGAGCGTGTCCACGACCGCCACCACGGCTGGTTCGGACACCCAGCGCGGCTGACGGTGGAGGGCACCCCGGTGATGCATAAGCCGGATGGGGGCGCCCACGAGCAGCCGGCGGCGGGCGCTGTGGCCCCCCCCTCCGGGGGGGGGGGGGGGGGGGGGGGGGGGGGGGGGG
>JAFIFY010000077.1 GCA_020831765.1 Phycisphaeraceae bacterium
GCACACGGCTGATCAGACGCGCAAATGGCTTTTCATCGTCGGCGACGAGAATGCATCCGGGCATCGAGAAATCTCACTGCGCCCCGTCGGGTTGAATCCCGACAGAGCCACCAACCGAGCGTTGCGGAGTCGCGGCCGAGGCCGCATCTACGAAGGAACGACATAAATGACGACAAGTAATCCAGTTACACCTGTGCCCCGAAGGACAGCCGTCTCGCCAACTCATTCGGCCCGCCAACGGCCACCATGCCCCGCAAGTCTCCCCGGGTATGCGGATTATCGACCCTCAAGGATCAAAACCTTGGAATTTCCGACCGAAAGGTAATCAAACAGATATTCGACATGGTCGTTGCGGAGGCGCACACATCCCCGTGATTCCTGCCTTCCGATGCTGGATGGGTCGATCGTGCCGTGGATGCCGTAGCCCGTCAGACTCTCATTGGACGGATCAAGGCCGCGCAGTCGAATCCAACGGCTGCCGATCGGATTCTCCGGGCCCGGGCGGTAGTACCTGTTGGTGTCCGGGTCACGCCAATCCGGGTCAACCTGCTTCTGGCTGACCACCCATCGGCCCGGCGGAGTGCGGTCTTCCCGGCCCAGCCCCACCGCGAAGCTTGCCACATAAAGCGGCTCGCCAGTCTCCGGGTCATCGATGAGCAGGTCCGTGCGGAACCTGGGCTTGATCACCTCGAGGTTGAACGGTCCGTGAATCACCTTGAGATTCTGCCCCGCCCGGATGCGGTTGGGATCAGGCAATTCGTTGATCCGGGCAAGCAGTTCAGGCGTGATCTTGTAGCGGCGTGCGATGGACTGGAGATTGTCACCTGGAGCGATGCGGTAGTGTTCCACCAGCGGATCATCCGGTGCGACCGTTCTCGACCAGAGAAGCTGGGCGTTGACCTCGCGCAGGGCGTTGCGGATGGCCCGAGCATCCTCATCGGCCAGTCCCCGGCCCTCGCGGCGAAGCACACGGCTCAGGATTCGGCGGGCCTTGACCAGTTCGCCGGCTTCCAGCGCCTGGCTGCCTTCGCGGATCAGCGAACGAACCTGCGCGCTGGTCTGGCCGGATCGGGCTTCAAGCGAAGTGTTGCCGGGCCGTGTCGATGAGGTTTCGGTGGTGTTGCGATCCGAGCCGCTCGGACGTTCGTCAGTCGAACTGCCTCGATCGCCTGCGGCGGTTCGGTCGCCGGTTGTGGGTGTCCTGGTCCCGCCCCGATCCGGGGGTTCGTTGTTCGCAACCTGCCGCTCCTGTTCCGGGGGCGGGGGTGAGGGCGGGGGCGTGGTGGCCACCGGGTCTGACGATCCGCCCCAGTTCCAGGGGCGGGCCACGGCCACGGTAATGCCACAAAGCACGGCCAGAACCGCGATGATCAGGATCGGGCGAGCGGAGCGCGTCCGCCGTCGGGACGTGGTGGCCACATACCTTCGCCCCAGCGCGGGTCTTCCTTGTTGACTTGCCAATACCATGGATCAACCTCCTGTTGCCGGTATCTTGGGGGCCATCTTGAAGCCTAGGTCTTCGAACCGTCCTGGTCGATGTCCGGCCTTGGTTCGAGTGTGGGCGGCTTCTCTTTTGACGCCTGGCGCTGCTGTTGGATCCAGGCGAGGAAATCGGCAATCCGCTTCTCGTGTCCGCGGCCGGTGGGTACATAATAGCGTCGATCGACGCCAAGGTACGACTGGTCCACCCATCCCTGCTCGGATTGATGCGGGTTATCGTAGCCTTGGGCGTGGCCGAGTTTGGCCGCGCCGGCGTAATGGCCGTCACGCAGATCCCGTGGCACGGGCAGGGTCCGTTGGGTCTTGACCTCCTCCATCGCCTGCCAGATGGCCCGGGCCGATGCCTGGCTTTTGGGGGCGGTGGCCATATAGATCACCGCTTGGGCCAGGGTGAGTTGGCACTCGGGCATGCCGATGCGTTCGGCAAGCGACCAGGCATTGTGGGCGACTTCCAGGGCGCGTGGGTCGGCGTTGCCGATGTCTTCACTGGCGAGAATGGCGATTCGACGGGCGATGAACCGAGGGTCCTCGCCAGCGACCAGCATGCGGGCCAGCCAGTAGATCGCCGCATCCGGGTCCGAGCCGCGCATGGACTTGATCAGCGCGCTGGCCATGTCGTAATGCTCATCACCGGCGGCATCGAACACCAGGGCTTTGCGTTGCATGGATTCCTCGGCCGCCTGCCTGTCGATCACGATGCGCCCCTGTTCATCGGGCGTGGCCGAACACGCGGCGATCTCCAGTGCCGTCAAGGCCCGCCGGGCATCGCCATCGCTCCACGCGGCGATCAGGTTCGCGGCCTCTTCCTCCAGCGTGATCACCATGCCGCCCAGGCCCCGCTCCGCATCCTCGACCGCGCGGCCGAGGATCAAACGGATTTCAGCCTCCGTCAGCGGCTCGAAGGCGAAAATCTGCGAGCGGCTGACCAGGGCGCTGTTGACCGAGAAAAAAGGGTTCTCCGTCGTTGCCCCGATGAGGGTGATGATGCCGCGCTCCACATCGCTGAGCAGTACATCCTGCTGGGCCTTGGAGAAGCGGTGTATCTCATCGAGAAAGAGCACGGTACGGCGGCCGCCGTCCTCCAGCTCGCGTCGGGCCTCATCCAGAAACGCACGAATTTCCTTGACGCCCACCGCCGCGGCGTTGGAGCGGATGAACCGGCGCTGCGTGGCCTGGGCGATGACCTCGGCCAGTGTGGTCTTGCCCGTGCCCGGCGGGCCGTAGAGCAGCACGCTGGATATCTGGTCGGCTTCGATCATCCGCCGTAGCCGGCGTCCGGGACCGAGAAAGTGCGTCTGTCCAACGAACTGGGCCAACGTCCGTGGCCGCATCCGCCACGCCAGCGGTTCGGCCGCGGCGCGGTTGCGGGTTCGCATTGCATCCCAGAGTTCGGCCATACGGCCCATCTTATCCCCGGCCACACGGGCTGTAACGGGTCCGACTGCGACCAAGGACATCATCCAGCCGGGCCGCTCAGTCGGGAGTCGGCCTTCGACGCGCGGCCAGAATCGCCTGGATCAGGTGCTCGGGCACGTTCGAGGAAAGCGTCTGGCCGTCCTCCTCGCAGTTGTGGCATTTCTTACCCATGGCCACGGCCTGACGGTAAGTCTCCATGAAGTGGAGGCAGCAGGTGCAGTCCTTGAGATGGGCCTCGAACCGGGCGCGCTCGGCTTCAGGCAGCTCGCCATCGAGGTAGGTCATCATGAAATCGACAAATTCCTTGCAGGTCATGGTTCATCTCCCTGCAACAGCGGCTCGAGCAAGGCACGCAGGGCCAACCGGGCCCGATGCAGGCGCGTCTTGACCGCCCCGGGCTGAATCTCCAGCAGCCGGGCGGTTTCTTCGGTGTCCAGTTCTTCGATGTCGCGAAGGATCAGAACGGTTCGGTAATTTTCAGGTAATCGATCAATTTGCCGTCGCACCTGCTGTTTCATCTCGCGGCGAAGGACAAGATCGGTGACCGTCTCCGGGCTCTTCCACGGGGAAAGATGCTCATAACGGAGCTTGCCATGACCGTCGAAAGCGGGCAGAAGCTGATCGATGCTCACTTCATCCCGTCGCGACTGCTTGCGGAGCTTCATCAGGGCGCTGTTGACCGCGATGCGATGAATCCATGTGGATAAGCGGGCTTCCCCGGCGAACTGCTCGATGTTCTGGAAGATGCGCATGAACGTATCCTGAAGCGCATCGGAAGTGTCCGAGTCCTGGCCGAGCAACCGACCGATCACGGCCATCAGGCGCGGCGTCTGCTCGCGCACCAGCAACTCGAAGGCAGCGCCTTCACCGGCCCGAAGCCGCTGGGCGAAACCGGGCTGGTCGATCTTCCAGTCGCCGGCAGCGCCCGATTCAGCGGGAAGATTGGTCGCCACGGGAGCCATGAGTGCATCATAGTAGCTCGACGGCGGCAGGTTGCGATTCGTCCGGAAGTCCCCTGGACGCTCGGGGGGTAGCCCCGAGCTCAGGCGGATGCCCTCAGCGATTGCGCCGCCGCAGAGCCAGCAGCGTGCCCATGCCCAGAAGCCAGAGCGTTGCGGGTTCAGGAACGGCGTAGGCGATAAGGTCGTGGCCTGCCCCGCCATGAAACGTCAGCATGATCGCCAGGTCGTCGAAACCGCCGATAAGCAGGTCCTCGGCGTGCCACTTGAACTCGTCGGGATCGAAGTCGCCCGCAAACGGATCGAGCCCGAGCACCTCGAGGTTGTCCTGGATGAGCCAGCTCACGATGCTGGGCAAGCCGGTGCGCACGGATTCGGCGGCATCAACCAGGAGCCACTGGCGGCCGACGGCCGGCGTGAATTCTCCGCCGAACTCAAGCCGCAGCGTGCCCTCGATGGTGCTGTCATGGTGAAGGACGAGCCGGTCGTGGCTTTCGCCGGGAACCTGACCGAGAATCTCAAGCACGATCATGCCGTCGCCGGACTGGCTCAGGCCGTCGAACACCTCCATGATGCCCGGCGAGCTGCCGACGTTCAGGATGCCGTGATTAATCAGCGCTCCGGAGATGCGTGTCGAGCCGGTCACGGACACCGCTTCGTTGATCGACACCAGCGGCGCGTCGATGACGCCATCAAGCACGGCCGATCCGGCCAGCAGATTCAATGCCCTGGCGTGGATGTAGCCCTCGGGCCCAACGATCAGCTCGCCGGAGCTTTCCAAGACGCCGTCAATGAGCAGTTGCGCGGAGTCGGTCACTTCAAGCTGGCCAATGTTGTTCAGATGCTGGCCCAGTTCGAGGACATGGCCGCCGGTCAGCGCAAGCCGGCCCTCGATCCGATCCAGGCCCGCCAGCGGCTCGAACCGGGCCTCGGCACCATCGACGAGGATGTCGCCGCTTGGCCCGATGACGGAGAACCATGCGTCGCCGTAGTCCACGGTGGCGGGCAGGACAATGTCGTTGCCATCCTCATCCTCGCCCACCCATTTCTCGCGCACGATCCAGGGCGTATTGACGTTGAGCGCCGAGGCGGATTGCTGGACGACAATGCTACCGCCGATCACTTCGATCGTGTCGCTGCCCACGTCGAGCGTGGAAGTAAGGTCCACGAAGAGCGAGCCTTCATCGACGACAAGATGACCGTCGACGATGAGGGCGGAATTGAACTGGACGCTGATGTGTCCGGAGTTGAGCAGATCCCCCTCGGTGAAAAAAAAGTTCCGAGTGCGCACTTGGAGTGAGCCGCGGTTCTCGCGCATGGTGTTGAGGTAGGGGAAGTAAGCCCTTCCATGGAGGGTGATGTCGGAGGCGTTGATGGCCAGTTGTGTGTCGAAGTCCTGGATGTTGTTGCCTTCGCCGAAGAAGACCGTTCCAATGTAACTGTCTTCGCTGGAGACCTGGACGACGCGCAGGTCGAGCACGGCTGTGAGGTGTGGCAGGCTTTCGGGGTCGGTCAGGTTGCTGAAGTGCTCACCGGGGGGGGGCGTGGCGCCCACCAATGTCCATGCGCCTTGGTCGAACTTCGCACCGCCCTCGGCGTAGTCCTCGATCTCCACCTCGAACCCGAACGATGCCCGGCCGGAAATGACGACTTCGCCGGTGTTCACGAGGTTCAGCGGCGTGACGACCGGCTCGGGCGTCGGTGGCGGCGCGCCCGGCGCCAGCGACCCGGGCGGGGTGAGGAACAGTAGATTCTCGCCGGATGCGACGGTCAGCGTGCCGTGATTGACGATGTCGATGAAGTCCGAGGCGATGGCGGCGAAGGCCGCGAAGCTTGGAGCGGGTATGTTGGTCAGCGGCTCAAAGCGGATGCCGTTGAGCACGAGTTCGCCGCCGGGCTCGATCTCGAACCGCGACTGCACATCATAGCGGTGCTGGATGACGTCCTCGAACTCAACGAGCCCTCCCTCAGCCGCGCGGAAGGTCTGGCGCTTGCTCAGGGGCGGCGCGGTCGGCGAAGTATTGGGGAAAGTTTCCTCACCGATGGTAGGCGAGCCGCTGAAGACGATCGCCCCGCCGTCGCTGGCCTCGAAGACGCCGTCCATGCCCGCGGGCGCCAGGAGGGTCGGTTCGATCACGATCTGCGACTCGGCGCCGCGGGCGGCGAACAGGCCATCCTGCTCGATGCGCGGTGTGTTGAGGGTCACGGTCGAACCATTGTGCGCCTCCAGCGAGCCGGTCGGCCGATTCACAAACCGGTTGGACAGCGCAATGGTCGGGTCCGTATCGTCAAAGACGATCCGCCCGGCATTGTCGATCGTCTGAGAGACGTCGAGCATTCGGCTGTGTGACTCGGTCACGGGCACGTCGACGTCGGCAGATAACGCAACAATCCCGGCTTGGTACAAAACCGATACTTGGTCAAAGTCTTCGCGAAGGGCGAAGGGAACCCCGGCAAAGCGCAGCGTGTGACCCTCGCCGTGGAACAACGTCTGCGCCACGACGGAACCGGGCTTGTTGTTGAATTCGATCGTTCCCTCGCCCGTGATCTGTAGCAGGCCATCGGCCGCCATGAACGTCATGTGGTCCCGACCATCATTGTGGATCAGCCCATCATTGCGGATCGAGCCAAGTTCCCACCGCCGGCCGGTGGCCAGCTCAGAGCCCGCCGGAACCTCAATGCCGCGAACCTTCAGCGGCACCTTGAACCTGTCGTACGGGGTATTCCTAGCTGGAAAAAACATGGAGTTCTGATCCCTGCCCGTCTGTTCCTCGAACAATTGCCCCAGGGTAACCGTCTCGCGCGGCTCAAAGCTCGCCTCGACGAAGGTCATCGGCGCCAGTTCGCCGACATGTTGGACGGCCTGCTCGCTGCGCCCGAAGACCAGCACCTTGTCCGCCAGGGAATCGGGCGCGGTGTGGTCGGCGAGGTTACGCCACTCGTTGGCATCGGTCGGATCGTGCGTGGGTGCATCCTCGGGCCTGTAAACGCGCTGGCTTGGCACAGCCGTCATCGTGAAATTGCTCCCGATGCCGTCCAGCAGGATCGGGTTGATCATCTGGGTCTGGTTCAGAACCTCCAGTTCCACCTCGCCCAACAGCGCGCCCAACACACTCGTTCGCTTGCGCAGCAGCGGCGGGAGCGAAAGCTCCACCGTGTCGAGGACCTTCAGGCTCTCGAGCTCCAGCAGTGTCAGCTCAAGGTAGTCCGTCAGGAACATCGCCCCGCGCTTGGTCATCTCGCCGGTCAACGCATCAAAGCTGGCCGTGACCTCGACAGGATCGTCGCCAAGCAGAGAAATGCTGGGCAGATCGCTCCACATGCCGCTTATGCTGTCCACAAGCTCGATGCCGGTGCCGTTCCGCACCGCGACAGTCCGGTCGAAGTTCAGCGTGACCTCGAAGTCCGGCCGGACATCAACCGTTTCCCGGTAGCCGATCTCCGGGCCATACTTGATGTCGATCAGGTCGAGGGTGATGCTGGCGAAGTTCCCGATCTCTTCCTCCAGCCGGGTGAACGACTGGCCGGTACCCAGAAACGCCGCGATGCCGTCCAGGTCCAAGCCGAGGCGCAAAAGCGGCGTTTCGAAGGAATACCCCACGCTCGAGTCGCTGGAGGAGGTGCTGATGGTCAGGTTCGGATGGCTGCCGCCCAGAATGCTTTGCCCGACGCCGAATGGGTTGACGAGTTGCACTTCGCCGATGTCCAGCCGCCGCGTCACGCCCGGCTGATCCTTCACCCCCACATCCACGCTGATCTGCTTGTTCACGACGCTGGCCGAGTCATCGAGAAACTCGACCGTGCTTTCAAACAGCGTGTCTTCAAAGATGACAAAGCGCGGCGGAATGCCGGCCTGCGAGTCGGGGTTGCTCTTGGGGTCCAGGTCGAACTCGAACTTCAGCAGGTTCTGGTCGACGTGAATCGGCGGGGGGTTGAAATTCGTGGCGCCGTAGGGAACGATCGGGAATAGGCCGCCTTCGACACGGCTGCGCAGCTCCAGATCGAAGAAGAAATCCATGCCCGCCTCGAACGATGGCAGATCGACGGCTTGCTGGTTGAACGCCGGGTTCGACTGCATGCCCGTCGTCGTGCTGAGTCGAAAGAACTCACCGCTGGAGACCTCAGTGGGCAGCTCGACCGCGGGTCGGAAGTCGAACATGCTGCCCGGCGCCAGGCCGCTGGCCTGGAAGTCGGCGAAAAACACCAGTCCCGTGCCGCCGGAAACATTGCCGCTGAACCGGGCCCCGGTCCGCGTGTCCGCGGTGACGCGGGGGATGATCACCTTGCCAAACGCACTAACCTCAGGGATCACCGTTGCATTCTGCTTGCCGACGATCCCGCCGATCGAGAAATTCTCGTTCCACGTTGTGCCGAGCGTGTGGCTCCAGCTCAGGTCGCCGATGCGGTTGATCGCACCGAGATCGATGCCATCAATCTCGACCGTGACTTGCTCGGCGTGGCCAGCCGATCCCATCACGCCCACCAGCATGATCGCCCCGATCCATGGACGTACGGATAACGGTTCCCGGTGCGATAGCAGGGAACGAATTTGCATGGTTTCCTCCTCGGCGTGACTCAACTGCTGGCAGCCAACGTTATCTCAGGGCCGCCCGGCACGTACCGAGGGCTCTCATCTCTCTGACCGCCCCCTCGAGTCGGACAGTTGCGGAAGGGATGCAAGGCCAACACGAAGAGTTGCGATAGATAGAGCTTATCGGCATCCATAAATAATTCAAGAGATTCCCGCCAGCCCCAGCCAATATTCCATAATTCTTAATTTCGACTATCGCATCTTCTTATTTGCCCGCCACCGGGAAGCATCGCAGGCTGAAATGGTCCAGTCGATCGAGGTGACCACCGCGTGGCGCCGACCCGCAGTGCGTGGGGACGGGTGGGTAGATCGACTGAACGTGGGCGTTGGGCGCGGCGGTGAGGTCACTTTCTCTTGCGCGATCCTGACGCGCGTGGCACTGTGCGGGCGGTCAGTTGATGGCGTTCAACCGGGAAACGCATCCAGCGCGGCGAGCAGTTTTTTAATGTCTTCCGGCTGGTGATCGGCGCGAAGAGTGATTCTTACCCGCGATGATGCGGCGGGGACCGCCGGTGGCCGGATCGCCGGGGCGAAACAGCCTTGTTCACAGAGCCAGTCGGCAAGTCGCAACGCCTTGGCGTTGTCGCCGACGATCAGCGGAAGGATCGGCACTGGTGGATCCCCATAGCTGGTGGGCAAGGTCCAGCCGCGCTGCAAGAGGTCCGACCTCAACCGGGTCGTGAGATCGGCCAGCACTTGGCGACGCCATGGCTCCTGTTCGATCACATTGATCGCCGCTTCGATCGCCGCAGCCTGGCTGGGCGGGATGGCGGTGGTGAAGATCAGAGGACGAGCGCGGTGGACGAGAAGCCGAATCAACGGCTCAGGGCCGGTGACCATGCCACCCAGCCCGCCCAATGCCTTCGAGGCTGTGCTGACGGTCACCCCTTCGCGGGCCAGTTCGGCGGCCACGCCCTGCAACTCGGCCAGTCCGCTTCCCTCTTCACCCAGAATGCCTGTGCCGTGGGCCTCATCAACGACCAGAATGGCTTCGTATCGCCGGGCGATTTCCAACAGGCCCGGCAGGTCCGCCACATCGCCATCCATGGAAAAAACGCTGTCGGTGAGGATGATCTTCCGGCCCGAGGCGCTGGATCGTTGCAGCATGACTTCCAGCCGCGCCAGATTCCGGTGTGGAAATGATCGGGCACGTCCACCCGAAGCTCGGGCCGCATCGATCAGGCTGGCATGGTCCAACTTGTCAAAGAAGACCTCCGCGCCCGGGCCGGCGAGGGTCTGTACGACGGCGAGGTTGGCCATGTATCCGGTCGGCAGGATCAGAGCAGCTTCGGCATGCTTGAACCGAGCCAGCGTGGACTCGGCGCTCTGGACCGGGCCGTGGTGCCCGCTGACCAGCCGACTCGCCCCGGAGCCTGTGCCGTGCTCCAGGGCCGCCTGCGCGGCAGCTTCACGAAGCCGGGGATGGAACCCCAGCCCCAGGTAGTCGTTGGAGGCGAAGTTGATCAACTCCCGGCCATCGAGAACGAGCCGGGCTGGATGGGTGCGGGATCGGTCAATTCGACGCAATCGACGGGTCAGGCCGCGCTCGGCCAGTTCCGCAAGTTCCTGAACGATGGCCTCCACCCAGCTCGGAATGGATGCTGCGGGCGTGCCGGAGCCTGTTGGTTCGGGCATCGTCAATCATCATCGCTGGATTGCGAGGGAAGCGGGCTGTCGCCGCCGATCGCCTCTTTCATGAGGCGACCGACCTTGAACTTGATGGTGCGCTTGGCGGGCACGGGCACGGGCGAGAGCGTCTTGGGGTTCTGGGCCATGCGCCCACGCCGCTGACGAACCTCGAACACACCGAAATCCCGGAATTCCAAGCGGTTGCCTCGCCCCAGCTCGAGAATGATGTTGTCCAGAAATCCTTGAACGATCTTCTTGACCACCACGCGTTTTTCGCCGGTCGCCATAGCGATTTGATCGATCAACTCCTTTTTCGTGACGGTTGCCATAGTCGGGAGCCCCAAAACGTGGTATGAATGTAGACCGCATGCGACACAGTTGATTCAGTCAGCTTCCCAGCCGGCCCGGGAATGAGCCGATCGACCGAACTGAATCCACCCCCCAAGAATATCAGTATGCCAGATCGTTCCCGTACAGTCAAGGCAAATTACGCTTACACGGTACTTTAGCCGAGAAATCCTACAAAGCCAGTCCTACGGCGAAAGTTGCCCAATTTTACACCAGCGGCTGATTCCGCCCTCCGAACATGACGCGGATCGCCCGTCCCGACCCCGAAATGAGTAACTCAGTCATGCCCGTGGACCCCTCAGCCCTGTCGATCATTCGCTACCCCGACCCCCGGCTGCGCGCCCGTTGCCGCGCCATCGAGCGAGTCGATGAGACGGTCGTCGCGGTGGCACGCCGGATGCTTGAATTGATGCATCAGGCTCCGGGCGTTGGCCTGGCAGCGCCCCAGGTCGGGCTGAACTGGCGGCTGTTCGTGGCCTGCCCCAGCACCAATCCAGAGGACGATGCGGTCTTCATCAACCCCTCCATCAGCCCGGTCGGCCGCCAGTTGGCCGAGTACGAGGAAGGCTGTCTGAGCCTCCCGGAGATCGAAGTGTCGGTGATGAGGCCCGCTGAGGTGACCATCGAGGCCACTGGTCTGGATGGCAGGACTTTCCAGATGAGCGGTGATGGACTGGCGGCCAGGGTCTGGCAACATGAATTGGACCACCTCGATGGGGTGCTGATCATCGATCGGGCGACGCCCACGGATCGACTGGCCAGCCAGCGCAAGCTCCGCGAGTTGGAAGAAGAGTTCAAGCCGGTTGGACGTTGAGCAGGGCGGGCGATGAGGATGCATGGCCTTGTCTGAAGAACGAATTCGAGTATTGCTGATGGGTTCCGGGGCGTTCGGAGTGCCCAGCTTCGCGGCGGTGCACGATCGTCATGAGGTTGTCGGTCTCGTGACCCAGCCAAGCCGGCCAGCCGGCCGCAGGCGACTGCCGACGCCGACACCCGCGGCGACATGGGCCAGTGAGCATGGCCTGGCCGTGTGGGAGACCGACAATGTCAACGACCCGGCCATGATCGATCAACTTCAGGCGCTGACGCCCGATGTCGCCTTGGTGATCGCCTTTGGTCAGAAGCTCAGTGACTTGTGCCTGGATCGCCTGGGCGGCATGGCGATCAATCTGCACGCCTCGCTACTGCCGGCCTTTCGCGGCGCTGCGCCCGTGCAATGGGCGGTGATCACGGGGCAGGCCGCCACCGGCAACAGCGTCATCGCGCTCGCATCCACGATGGATGCCGGCGATATCCTTGGCGTTCAGATGGTGGATATCGCGCCCACGGAAACCGCCGGAGAGCTGCACGACCGACTATCGGCCATGGCGCCTTCGCTGGTGTTGGATGTGATCCAGAGAATTCGAGCCGGTACCCTCGAACCCATCAAACAGCGGCCCGAAAAAGCCACGCGAGCCCCCAAGCTCAGCCGGAGGGATGCGTGGGTGGACTTTGCCAGGCCGGCGCGGGACGTGGCCGCGAGAATCAATGGGCTCAATCCGTGGCCCGGCGTCAGCGTCAACTGGATCGGGCCCGAAGGTGAATCCAACCCGGTGATGCTGCGTCGCGCTCGACCGCTGGAAGAGATGGACCACTCCAGTGTGCCGGGGCAGGTTCTGGATGGACTGAGGATCGCCTGCGGTGCGGGGGCAATCGAACTGCTGGAACTCCAGCTCCCGGGCAAGCGCCTGATCGATGCCCGATCGTTTCTTGCCGGCCATCAGGATTGGACAAAACCGGGACATCGGCTGGAGTGTTCGAAGCCCGAAGCGGAGTAGCACGCGGCGCGGCAAACGAACCATGGCCGATTGGGTGGTGCGTCCGCTTTGTGTCTGCTTCCGGCCGTGGTCGACGCTGAAGTTGAAGGATCGGAACCGTCGCTGCGTCGATGCCATGTCCCGGGGCATGCTACCCCTGGCGCGGGAGGCGGCCTAGCATCGTTTCATGGGTTTGCGACGCGATGCGTTTACACTGATCGAGCTTCTTGTGGTGATCAGCATCATTGCGCTGTTGATCGCCATTCTCCTTCCCGCCCTGGCATCGGTGCGGGGGTTGGCGGTGCGGACGCATTGCCAGGCCAACCTTCGGTCGGTTCATCAGGCGTTCCATACCTATGCCGCGGAAAACCACGGGCAGGTGCCGCTGGGTTATCGCGGGGGTCGTAAGCAGTGGAACACAATGGTTTATAGCGGTAGCTCGGGCCTCTTCGTCCTGTTCGGCCGCCTCTATCCAGCCGGTCTGATGGAGGGTGCCGAGGCCATGTACTGTCCGGCGGAGACCAGTCCGGGGCAGATGTTCAATACCGCCGAAAACCCATGGCCACCGGGCCCGGACGGCGACCCGACAGCCAACGTGCAGGGCGGCTATGCCTCGCGCCCCGTGATTGACTGGGCGTTCGCTGAATTTCCGCCGCACATGCCCCGCCTGGATGACCTCGAGCATACAGCCGTGTTCGCCGACACCGCCGGTCTGCCTGACCGCGTAGACAGCCGCCACCAAACCGGCGTCCACGTGCTCTACGGCGATTGCGCGGTGCGATGGATCGTGCGTGAGCATTTCGACGGTCCCCTGAGCGCGAGCACCGGCATCGACGCTGCCCACAACGACCGACAGCGGCAGATATGGGATATCTTCGACCAGCGCCGGTAGGCTGGTATCAAGACGGTCGCGGGGGCTGCGTGTAGGAAAATAGAGCAGGAGATCAGGAGACCGCAGAAGAGCCTAACCGTTGGGGTGTCGAAAGTTACGTCGCGACTGGTCGGTTTTCTGTTTGTCTACTCTCTACTTTCCCCTGCTCTCCTGCTCTATTGAAAAAGCCCCTTCTCGGGGGCTTTTTCAATGGAGCCGAGGGGGATCGAACCCCTAACCTCGTCATTGCGAACGACGCGCTCTCCCAATTGAGCTACGGCCCCAGCGTGTTGCTCCTGTTCGGAGTCATAAAAGCTTAGCGTTGGAACGGCTGTTTGCAAGCCATTGGGCGCGCCGATGAGCGTTAGCGTGGCTGGATCGGAGGTTTGCGCGGGCTGGAGGGGATCGCCGCATCGCGATGTGTGGCTGTTGGGCTAGACTGGCGGGTGGTGTGTGAGTCGGTCGATGGGTGCCGGTCCATCGGCCGGAGCCCGGGGTGCAGGGACCGAGCGAGCGGCAAGGAGATTTCGCATGCGGGATATTCGGATCGAGCGGGCCAATCTGGACCAGCCGGACCACCAGGCGGCGGTGGTGGCCATGGTGGATGCCTACGCCCGGGATCCGGCCGGCGGCGGGCAGGGGCTTTCCGAGCCGGTCAAGGCGGCCATGGTGGATGGGTTGCGGCAGTTTCCCACGGCGATGGTGTTCCTGGCGTTCCGTGGGGATGAGCCGGTGGGCGCGGCGGTGTGTTTTCTGGGGTTCTCGACCTTCGCCGCACGTCCGCTGATCAACGTCCACGACTTGAGCGTGAAGGATGGCTTTCGCTGTAAGGGCATCGGCCGCCGGCTGCTGGAGGCGGTCGAGGCCAAGGCCCGGGAAATGGGCTGCTGCAAGGTCACGCTGGAAGTTCGGGTCGATAATGAGCACGCGGAGGGGCTTTACCGTTCCCAGGGCTTCGATGACATGGATTTCAAGGGCCGGAAGGTGAAGGTGCTATTTCTTGAAAAGCCCATCGCCATAGACAGTTGAGCTTCGCCCAGCGGCCGATGTGACACGACTGGGCGTCCGGCCACGATTCCGCACCACCACGCATCGCAACGCCTGGAGCCTTGCACGGTTTGCAGCGGGATGTGCCGGATGCTCTAGACTCTCAAGACTCCGATGTTTTCCGCGAGCAAGGCCCGATGGAACCGATCGACCCCCGCCAAAATCCAACATCCGCGCCTCCCGAGGTCGAGCCGCAAGCCTCCGGACAGGTCGGGCATGATCGGCACGGTCAGGATGCCGGGCAGGCCGGGATTCATCCGGGTCTATTTCTCATGCTGGGGCTGATTCTGCTGGGACTTGTCATGGGTCCATGGGTGCTGGGGCAACTGAGCCCCGAGACGTACCGCGCCTGGTTTGTCGGCGGCGCGGCGGAGTATGCCGAGTATCGCCAGGTCAAGGACCAATGGGACCAGAAGCTGACGTTCGCCCGCGAGCAGGGATGGGATTCGGCTCTCGAATTCGAAGAGCAACGCGCTGCGGAGGAAATCCGGCCATTGGAAGGTGCCGTGATCGTTGCCGAGATGGAGCGAAATCGCCAGTGGCGTGGGCGACTGAACGGCACGATGCTGGCGATCGTCGCGGTGCTTGCGGTTGCGGGGCTGATCGGCCGCGCTTCACACGAAGGTCGTGCCCGGCTGGACTGGGGCCTTTATGGACTTGCGGGGCTGTGGCTGGGATGGGAGTTGGCGTTGTGGGATGCGATTCGGACGGTGGACCCGCTATTCGTCATCGTCCTGCTGGCGGTGGTCCTGGCCGGGCTCTGGCTGCCTTCGGCCGGAACTGGGCGGAGGCGGGCAGCGGGCGGTTGAGCCGTTATTTCTTCTTGAGCACCGATCGCCAGCCGGTGGGCTGGATGCTTTCGTACTTGCGTTGCAGTGGGGTTGAGCGAACGTCCTGGATGGTGATGAAGATTTCGTGGTCCAGGCCGCGGGCAAGGTCGATGATCTCCTGACTCTGGCGACGCGGCACAACCACAAAAGCCATGTCGATTTCACCATCGCGGCCTGTTGCGGTGACTTCCGTCACGGTGTGGCCGGCCATGCGAAGGCCGAATGCGATCGTGTGCGATCGGCTCTTGGAAAGCAGAATGAGCATCTGGTGGCCCAAGGCCATTTTGCCCTCGAGCCAGACGCCGCAGATGTTGCCCAGGGCAAAGCCGACGCCATATGCCATGATGGTCAGGAGGGTTGGCTCGGCCAGGACCCCGGCAACGGCGATGATCCACACCATGACCTCGCAGAAGCCCAGCAGGGCGGCAATCGTCCGGTAGCCGCGCACGACGCAGATGGTACGGACCGTGCCCAGCGAGACGTCGAGGATGCGGGAGATGATGATGAACGCGGCGAACAGCCACGGATAGTTCTGAAGGAAGTCGGGGATTTCCATGCCCTCACTCTACCCGGTGATGGCCCGAAGGCCGTCATGGGCGGGATGCAGGGCATCGCCTGGGCGAGCGAGAACTGAAACGGGCGACCGACAGGGTCACCGGACTGTTCTGGTTGAAGGTAAACTCGCCGGCAGTCGGTCACGAGCGTCGTCGAAGCAGCATGATTCCGGCCGCCATGCCCAGAAGCGCCGCACTGGTGGGCTCCGGGATCAACACCTGCTCGGCTGAAGTGCCCACGCGAAGCGCATCAAAGAGGCTCCCGGCGGTCCCATTGCCGCTCGTATAGACCGCGCGTCCGATCCAGACGCGGGTAAAGTCGGAGAAATCGGCATCCATCAAGGTGAGGTGCGCTGTGCCGAGGGTGCCGGCCGAGAAGCTGTCATCCTCATCGAAATACCAGACATTGAGCGTGTCGGGCCCATCGGAATCGATCACCACGTTGGCGACGATGAGGTAGGTGGTATTCAGCGCCAGCGTCTTTTCGCCGAAGGTCGTCATGCCCCCATTGCGCGCCGCGGGCTTGAGTGTTCCCTCATCGTTGCCAATTCCAAACAGCGTGTTGCTGCCGGGCGTAAACCCTGTCACGCTGCTGAACGAGATGACCGTCAGCTCTTCATTGGCCCGCGGGTTGCCAGTCAACTGGTGCAAAGCGCTGAACCAGAGATCGCCCGTCAGGACCGTATCACTGACAAAGCGACTGGCACCTCGTGTGTCGGCATTGCCGCCCAGTGAACGCGCGCTGCCGGTATCGTTGGCGTTGCTCAACTCGGCATAAGATGCATGATCGAAGGCGAGATTGATCGAGTCGTATTGCAGTCGGTTGGTTCCGCCGCTCCAGTGCGGAGAGCCTGCCATGTTGCCGCTATCGATGCCCAGAATGTCCGGATCGAAGTTCTCCTCAAGAAGCAGCGCGGCGTGGCCGCTCGAAACCACACCCAGCGACGCGACCGCGAACAATGAACATGCCAGACCCCGAACGGTTCGATTGTAACATCGAAGCATTTTTCGGAACTCCTCTCTTCACCAAGGACCAATGTCACCAGAATGGCGGGGTTTGAGCGAGTGGCGCTCATCCAACGCCGTATCTTCACCACAGGCTAAAGATACCATGGCCAGACCGGTTTGCAACCTGCACTGCGCACAATTATAAGATTTGGCTCGTGATCGAGTGGAAAATAGGCTCGATCGGCCGACCAACCCCTCGTGACGCGGGCCGAATTCGTGGCCGGCTAAGTTGGGACGCCGGTTCGGCGCATCGCGGCGTACTCGGCGTAGGGGCGTTGGGCGAAGAAGGTTTCGCTGATCGCCTGGCCGATCCCGTTGAGCCGGGTCTGCAGATCATCGACAAACTCGTGGAGACCGCGGTCGATGACTTCACGCGCATGGGTGAAGGCGAGTTCGGCCTCGAGCTGACCGAGGCGCTTTTCGGCGGTGTTCCGGAAGGTGCCACGCTGGGTGCCGCTGATATCGTGAAGCGCTTCATTGGCCCGGCTCAGGCAGAAAAGCACCGCCCGGGGGAACTCCTGATCGAGCAGCAGGTATTCCACGACCTTGATCGGTGAGAGTAGTCCGCACTTTCGCCGATACATCTCGAAAGCGCTGGCCGAACGCAAGAGGGCGGCCCATTGAATGTCATCGAACGTGGTGCCTACATCATTGACACTTGGCAGAAGCAGATAGTACTTGACATCGAGAATCCGCGACGTCTTGTCCGCGCGTTCGAGATATCGACCCAGCTTGCTGAAGTTCCAGCCCTCACCGTGCGACATGCTCGAATCGGTCACCCCGGTAAAATGCTGCCCGGCCTGGCGGATATCACCGAAAAACTCATGCGGATGGTCCAGTGCATCCTCGATCCGGGCCTGGTTGAGCATGAGGTAGAAGCGGTTGATCAGCAACCACATTTCCTGGGAGATGACCTCGCGCACCGAGCGGGCGTTCTCCCTGGCCCAGCGCAGACAGGAGTAGATCGAGTTGGGGTTATCGCGGTCAAAGGTCAGGAACTGGATCACGTTTCGCTGGGTTGATTCCTCGTGGAGCTTCTCGAAAAGCTCATCATCCCCTGTGGTGCTCACCATCGGCCGCCACTGGCTGGGGCCGTCCACCACCCTGTCGAGGCTCAGTTGCAGATTGACATCGATGAATCGGGCGGTGTTTTCGGCCCGCTCGATATAGCGACTCATCCAGTAAACGCTTTCGGCGACACGACTGAGCATGGTTCAGGCTCGCTAAGTATTCCGTCCCGTGATCAGGATTGGGTCTGTGCCTGGGAGGCGGGGGTCTGGACCTGGGTCTGGTCCGGGTGGGTGGCCAGCACCCAGGTGTCCTTGCTGCCACCGCCCTGGGAGGAATTGACCACCAACGAGCCCTTGCGAAGGGCAACACGTGTCAGTCCTCCGGGCAGGACGAAGATATCTTCCCCGTAGAGGATGAAGGGCCGAAGATCCACGTGACGGCCCTCAAGACGATCGCCGACCAGCACGGGCACGCGCGACAGGCTCAGGGTGGGCTGGGCGATGTAATTGCGGGGATTCGCCCGGATGAGCTTGGCGAACTGCTCTCGCTGGGCCGCGGTGCTGTGTGGTCCGATGAGCATGCCGTAGCCGCCGGATTCATTGGCCGCCTTGACCACCAGCTTGTCGAGATTGCCCAGAACATGATCGCGTTCCTTCGCATCCCAGCAGACATAGGTCGGGACATTGGGGATGATGGGTTCTTCATCGAGGTAGTACTTGACGATCTTGGGCACGTAGGCGTAGATGACCTTGTCGTCGGCGATGCCGGTGCCCGGTGCATTGGCCAGGGCGATATTGCCCTGTTTGTAGACATCCATCAGGCCCGGGACGCCCAGGAGTGAATCCGCACGGAACGCCTTGGGATCGATGAAGTCGTCGTCGATGCGCCGATAGAGCACATCGATCCGCTCAAACCCCCGGGTCGTCCGCATGTAGACGCAGTCATCGGCGACCACCAGGTCGCGGCCCTCGACCAGTTCGACGCCCATCTGCTGGGCGAGGAAGGAATGCTCGAAGTAGGCCGAGTTGTACACGCCGGGGGTCAACAGCGCTACGCGAGGTTGCCCCAGTCGTCCATGCATGAGGTGGGTCAGCGTTGCCAGGAGGCGGCTGCAGTAATCATCCACGGGTCGAATGGGGGTGGCCCCGAACACCTGCGGCAACGTCTGCTTCATGATCTGGCGGTTCTGAAGCACATAAGAAACGCCACTGGGACAGCGGAGGTTATCTTCGAGCACGTACATCAACCCGTCCCCGCCGCGCACCAGGTCGGTTCCGGTGATGTGGCACCAGATGCCCTTGGGCGGGTTGAACCCCGCCACCTGCTTGCGGTATGCCCGCGCCCCCAAAACCAGATCTTCGGGGATCACCTTGTCCTTTAGGATTTTGCCCTCGTGATAGACATCATCGATGAAGAGGTTCAGTGCGGTGATACGCTGCTTCAGTCCGGCCTCCAGGACATCCCACTCCCGGCCGTTGATGATTCTTGGCACCAGATCAACAGGGAAGATGCGTTCGGTGCCCTCGGCTTCGCCGTAGACATTGAAGGTGATGCCCAAGTGGAGCAGTGATCGATCCGCAGCGCGCTGGCGTCGGTTCAGTTCTTGAGGGGGAAGTTCGCGGAAGCGGCGATGCAGTTTCTCGCACCCTGGCCGCGGCTGGCCCTCGTCGTCGTACATCTCATCGAAGAATCCACCCAGGTCATACCCATCGACCACGGTTCGGTCATCAGGAGCCGTCTGAACAAGACTGGGAGCCTGTAATTTGGTCATATTTACCCTCGCACATCACAGCAACGCCCAGAATTCGCGCACGCGTGCCGATTAAATCGCCAGACCTTACTTCCGCCGCAAAGTTCATGCCCACCAAGTGGGTGCCAACCGCAAGGGCCGGAAACTTTCAAAAGACCAGTGTATCTTACCCGTCGCTCCAAGATCGAACCTGAACGCAAAACAATGATAGGCCGTTTTTCGACGCAATGCCGGAACTTGTGCGGCAGACGTGGATTATACCGGAGGATTACGCTTCCGACGGTTCAGGTCAGGGGCGTCGAGGTTGCCTCTCCTGCTCTCGGGCCCGCAGTTCCGTAAGCAACCCGGCTTGGGCTTCGGCCAGCCGCGCGATCAGTGGATTTGACGACTCCCGCGCGGCTTGAAGTTTCGGGTCATTCGGATCGTTTACTCGGTTCAGCAGATACATCACAACGGCCAAGTCATGGATGGCCTGACGGGCACGCTCGTTGGTGGCGTTGATGACCTCAAGGCGCCCAGCCTCTTCCGGACGTATGGTCCAACCAGCGCCGCCGGGACGATATGCCATCGTGGGGGTCATTCGGACCAACCAGGCCTGAGCAGGGGGCTCGAGGCGGGGGAAGTGCCGATCAATCGTCGAGGGGGACCCCGCCCCCACGGGGGGGGGGGGCGCGCGGGG
>JAFIFY010000121.1 GCA_020831765.1 Phycisphaeraceae bacterium
GTGGGCATCGCCGAGCCACGCCACCAGAACCGCACCGTGCTGGAGTTTCTGGCGTATCGCAACCGAGGTCTGGCGATCCACAGTGACTCGCCGCGCAACGTGGCCCAGGACATCCGCGAACTGGCCAGCCGCATCCGTTACCCCGTGATGAAGGATGTCCGAGTCA
The DNA here is from genome assembly GCA_020831765.1 of Phycisphaeraceae bacterium. GTDB lineage: Bacteria > Planctomycetota > Phycisphaerae > Phycisphaerales > Phycisphaeraceae > JAFIFY01. The sequence goes on from JAFIFY010000121.1 coordinate 167, forward strand.
CCGTGGCCGGGGCAGGCGCGGCCGAGACTTTTCCCATCCGGCTGCCCAACATCCACCAGGGCGAGAGCTTCCACGTCTATGGCCGATTCGAGGAAGCCGGCGAAGTGACCATGCGCATCAGCGGCCACAACGGCCAGGATGCCTACGACTTCACCTTCACCAAGGACCTCGCCCAGGCCGAGGAAGGCTCGCGCCTGATGCCCCAGGAGTGGGCGAAGATGAAAGTCCACCACCTCTACAGCGAAATGCTCCGGGCCAACCCCGAAGAGGAAGCCCAACTCATCCGCGAAATCCGCGAACTCCGCCGACGCTACCGGATCGAGATCATGTATTGATCATGGCCCGGACTGCAAGTGTCTGACCTGCCTGAAAACTACGTACCAGCCTATGTGAAAATCGGTTGGCAGGTAGCTGACGCTATCGTTGGGCGGACCACCTCGCCTCAGCCACTCGAATCGGTCCGTCAGTGGGGGAGAGGGTTAGGTTTTAAGCCGGCGCACCAGTTCGAGGATTTCACAGAGCTTGCTCTTATTGATTCGACCCTGAATGGAGACAACATCGCTTGGCCGGAGTTCGACAAGCCAGTTACACACGGCAAATGACCGCTTACGCAATCCGGTGGGTGGAGGTTGGCGTTGCGACCAGGGAAGGGCCACCACGTTGGCGTCAGACGAGTCAACGGAAGTGGAAATAGCAACCGCCACGATTGGCTCGTCGCGGCGTATCTCTTCGTCGGGGGTAATCACAACCAAGGGTCGCTGCTTAGGTTGGCCGACGGGAGGAGACACAGTCGCCCATATGACGCTGCCTTGAGTCAAAGAGATGCTTGGGTTGCCGCCGGCCGCCATTATCGATGACCGTTTCAGGGACCGAAGGGGTCATCATCATCATCGTACCACTGTTGCGGAGCCCGATGATGCTTGGCCAGCCGGCGCAGATGATCATTGCCAGGTCGGGAATCAGGGGCGACCAATTCCAAGTCATCCGGACCCTTGATCTCCGCATCGTATTCACAAACGACCTCGTCGCTCCTGGCGTTGAATACCTCATTGAGATCGATCACTTGGTCAATATCGGCATGGTTGTCCGTGTCATTGGGTGTCATGGCGAGTCCACTCCTTGCTCAGATACCGGACCAGTCTTGTCCGAACGCTCGATGACCCACAGGGGTCTCTGGTTGAGAATTTCCTCATCGGCCTTAACAAGCAGCCAGTGGAGTCCTGAATTGCTGAATTGCAGATCATTGACTTCCAGATGCATGTCCATGACGGCATGTGGTTCAGGTCGACGCGTCGTCAGCGGCCCGCGCAGTTCGAAAACACGCTTGCCCGTATCCGCATGCTCCAAAGCCACTTCGAAGTTGACGATTCCTCGTGGATCGATCATCGAAATAAATATGGTCAACGGGCGGTTCACCCGTGCGGGCAGGTTCTTATTAAAGACCAGCCGGTTGATTGCCCCGGCGATCGTCGTCTTGCGTGTTGCATGATCCACGTAGACAGCATCGGCTATCATCAGGGCGATAATGCTAGGCGGCTGCGATGCGGGTGCGGAGCTGTCCATGACACATCTCGATATTGACGGCGTTCAACAAGGCGAGCATTCGTTCTCGAAGCCACAGTCTAGGGACAACACCCGTCCATGATCTCAATAGTAGCGAATTCCAGCATACTCTGACACGAACGTGCAGTACTTTCATCCAGAACGCTGGCGTATCCCAATATATTGTGGTTTTGGCAAAATGCCCACAAGATATTGGGGCGTGAGTTTGCCCGCTACGATTCTTCTCTGCGCTCGACTAGTTCCTTGCCTGTGCTCGCATCTCAACTATCTCGTAGCGGATGAAACCATGGATAGCACAGGTTATCCTCACTCCCATCCCCTGTGCGGCCGGACGCCAAGTCAGTGCATCGCTCATTGATCAATCCCCGGTGCCAGCCACCCCGAGCACCAAAATGAGGATTACCTATGTCCCCCACTTCACCAGATGCAACCTGGTTCCACGAGGCCCGCTTTGGCATGTTCATTCACTGGGGCGCCTATGCGGTCGCGGGGCGTGGCGAGTGGGTGGCTTGTCGGGAGCGGATTCCGGCCGAGGAGTACCATCGCCAGTACGTTGACCAATGGCGGGCCGAGCAATACGACCCCACGGCGTGGTGCCAGCTTGCGCGGGATGCGGGCATGGGTTATGTGGTGCTGACCACCCGGCATCACGATGGCTTTGCGCTGTGGCCCACCGAGACCAGCGATCGGCACGCCGGGTGCTGTGGGCCCAGACGTGACCTGCTTGGGCCCTATGTCGAGGCGGTGCGCAGCGCCGGCCTTCGCCTTGGGTTCTACTACTCGCCGGCCGACTGGTACCACCCCGACTATCCAGGCGCCCACTTCCGTGACTGGCCGCGCCGGGAGGACTGGGCGAGCCTTTCGGCACGCTACCGGTTCCAGGAGTACGTGTCGGCCCAGGTGCGTGAGCTATGCACGCGCTATGGCAAGATCGATCTCTTCTGGTGGGACGGCACCGTGCCGCACGATCTGCAAAACCCGCATCTGCAATCCGAGATTCGTGCGCTTCAACCGGACATTCTCATCAACGACCGCAACTGCCCGCCGTATGACATCAAGGTGTGCGAGCAGGCCATTGTGGCCGCGCCCCCCGGTCAGGCGTGGGAAGCATGCATGACGTTGAACGGGCACTGGGGCTACTGCGCCGGCGATGAAGACTGGAAAAGCCCCAAGGAAGTCATCCGCATGCTGCTAACCTGCGCCAAGGATGCGGGCAACCTCCTGCTGAATGTCGGGCCGCGTGCTGACGGGACGATCCCCGAGCGTTCGGCCGAGATACTGCGTGCCGTGGGAGGGTGGCTGCGGCGCAACGACGGCTTCCTGTCCGGCTGTGAGCGCTCACCATTCGCCTCGCACCCTCAGCTCATCGCCACGGTCAAAGGTGACCGGGTCTACCTGCACATCCGCCATGACACCGGCGGGAAGGTCTGCTGGGCCGAGCTGGCCAATCGCTGCCTGTCAGCGCGCGTGCTGGCGACCGGGCAGCCTCTGACGTTCCGCCAGGAGGCAGGCCGCCTCTTCCTCGAAGGCATCCCCGCACCGACGACCGACGATCCGATCATCACCATCGAGCTGACCACCGACGGCAAGCCGACACCCATCACGCCCCGAACCACGTTCTGGATTCCCGGCTGACCGGTTTGCGGCCCATTCCGCCATATCGCGTATTCCCAAGGGGTTCACAATCTATTTCAGTGGCAGGCATCGCGCGCCAGCGCCGGTTGCTGTAGCGGTGGTTACTTGAAACAGTTCATCGTCAGGACAGTCACCGGAGCGATTACCATTGGCGGAAGTAATCAGACAGCCCGAATCCAGCGCGGCCACCGGGCAATCGGAACCCGATCGCATTCTTGTCACTCTGCTCTTGGTGACGCGGCGCATGTGGGGTATACTTTGGACATGTCGAGCCGCCGGCCTCTTGCCCGGCTGAAGGTTACTCCGGGCCTTACACTGTGGGGTTTTGGTTTGGTGATGAAGCAGAAATCCTCCGGTCAGCGAGTTTCGCCTGCCTTGGCGGGGCGGGAACTGTCCGACGCTTCGCCCGATGATCCGGTCGAGCGGCATCTGTACGACCCGTATGGGCGGGTGACGGTGCTGGACAGCGACTGGGACTCGATTGCGTGGTCGGCTTCGAGGAAAGACGAACTCCTCTTCACCGGCTACCGCTGGAGTCCGGAGACGGGGTAGTCGATACTGCGCTTGCGGCAAGCTTGGAGACCGGACGATTCGCGGCGAGCCATGCTAAGTTCTTTAGGGAGTTTTCTTAAATATGCATAACATAGTGCTTGCTGTAGTGGGTGCCTGTGCGATGTTGATGGCTTCCTGTTCGAGAGGATCAGGTGTTGTTTCCTTGGATTCACCAACGTCCCCGGTCCAGTGCTCAGAATACTCCTCAATTACCGAAATGGCGAGGCACCTTGGTGTATTCAACACCCTACACCGGTTTCGTTCAGTTCATGTCACACCCGAGGACTACCGGCAGCTTTTTCGAGAGATGATCCATAACGAGGAAGTGGAATTCTTCTCCATTTCGCAACTGAGCTACCGCGAGTTGGATGAATTGAGCGCGATTCTCACGGCATGGGAATGGCGGTTCGAGGAGCCCTTCACACGCGAGGACTACGAACTTCGAGAAACTGCCTTTAGAATCGCATACGATGCGCATTCAGGTGATCCTGAGAAGCGAAAGTTGCTGAACAGAGCATCTGCGCGTTTTGGAATGTCGGGGTCTGCTGATGCCGAGGTTCCCGATCCGGCGAAGATTGTCTACGTACTGACGCTGGCTGAGAAGGGAGAAATTACTTTCGATGGCCGGCCAGTGGAGTTTGACGAGCTTGCGCTGCTATTCGAAGACTTGAGTCAAAACGAAGCGCAAGTTACGTTACGTATCGTACTCGAGGAGCCGGGTGTTCGTTGGGGAGACTTTGCCCGAGTCGGCCAGATTGCCTTGCGGGCGGGGTTCGAGGTGGTTCTTGAGAGGTAACTCTTGAATAGAGCATGCCCAATGCGTGCGTAGCGCGTTCGTGCATGTGTTGATATCTTTTGGTCGGTGGCTTAAGGCTGAGTTACTCCCCGAACCTTGGGGCATTCCGCTAAGGTGGATTCGGCGTCCTGATCGAAGGAGTCGAATCATGGCAAACAGCGCTGGCGAGCGTCGGCCCTTCTCAGCCCGGTTCAAGGCGAAGGTGGCCGTCGAGGCGGTCCGGGAGGGGAAGGCCATCGCCCAGTTGGCTGGCCAGTACCCGGTCCACCCCAACCAGATCAGTGAGTGGAAGAAGCACTGCCGCAACGGCCTGGTCATTGGTGCCGGGTCGTCCCACCCCCCTCCCCGAAACGCCGATCGCGCCCTTGCCCCAAAGCGCGGCAATTACCCGATGATCGGCTGAGGTCCGGCGGGGTTCGCAGCGCACCACCTGGCCGCCGGAAGGATTGGCGTTGTCCGAAGCGATCAAAAAGCCTTAATCCGAGCCCGTATCGTTGGTCGAGACCGACGCGGGCAATCCCGGCGACGCCACCGGGCAGTCGGAGGCCGATCGGATACTTCACCCGGGCGACGAGTCCTTGCCGGGGTCTCGCCGCCCGGTTGGTTTTTTGCGCGGAATCCGCTTGACTTATTCGCTGTGCATGACGATAATGTCTAGTGGAAGGGGCCTATGGGAACGATACCGGACTTCTCGGTTGATGGGTTGCTGCCGCCGGGCGACTACGCGGTGACGCTGGACGAACTGCGGGAATCGCCGCTCGTGGCGGGGTGCGCCGAGTTGGCTGCGCGGCCGTGCTGGGACACCCCTTGGCGTGCGCATCTTGTGGACAATTTGGAGGTTCTGGTTCGGCAGCTTTGGCGGGTGGGCGTTGCGGACATCTTCGTGGAGGGCTCGTTCGCCGAGGACAAGGACCATCCCAACGACATTGACGGGTACTTCGTCTGCGACCTGATGCGCCTGGCGTCGGGGGAGTTGGAACGCGAGCTGAACCTGCTCGATCCGCACAAGGTCTGGACGTGGGACCCGGCCAGCCGCCGGCCATACCGGGGCTATCCGAAGCGGCAGCTTCCAATGTGGCATCAGTATCGCGTGGAGTTGTACCCGCACTTCAGCGGCTTGTCGTCGGGCATCCGCGACGAACATGGGCACGAGTTGGAGTTCCCATCGGCGTTCCGGCGGTCGCGGCGGGACGGCAAGCCACGCGGCATCGTCAGGATTCGCCAGACGTAGGAGACGAACCATGATTCACAACGAAAAGGAATACGCCCAAGCGGTCGAGCGGATCGCTCAGGAAAAGCGGCGGTTGGCTGATCAGAAAGCGGAACTGAAGGCCATGGGCCTTGGCCCGGCGGAGATCAAGCGGGCGCTGGACCCGATGGTCTCGTTCCACCAGCAGTTGGAGGAGGAGGTTCGCAGCTATGAGCGGCTGAAGCGTGGCGAGTTCGACGAGGTGAGCAACCTTCGCGGGGTGGGGCCGCTGCTGGTGTCACTGCGGATCGCGCGGGGTCTGACGCAACGGCAGCTTGCCGAGAAGCTCGGCGTTCACGAAAGCCAGGTCTCGCGCGACGAACGGAACGAGTACCACAGCATTACCGTGGAACGGGCCGCCCGCATCCTGGAAGCCTTGGGGGCCGAAGTTCGCAGCCACGTTGAGCTGTCGGACGGGAAACTCGTCGTCGCCTGACTCGCCGTCGTCTGGCGCGTCTAACCCGACTTCCCTGGCGCGCTGTGCGATCCCCGGGGGGTCGTCCGCAGCAAGCGCGGAGTATAGTTCTTCCATGGCTGAGCTACTCCCTGAATACCGGGCGCGCAGTTAAGAGTGGATTCGGCGTCCTGATCGAAAGAGTCGAATCATGGCAAACAGCGCTGGCGAGCGTCGGCGGTTCTCAGCCGGTTCAAGGCGAAGGTGGCCGTCGAGGCGATCCGGGAGGGGAAGGCCATTGCCCAGTTGGCCGGCCAGTACCCGGTCCACCCCAACGAGATCAGTGAGTGGAAGAAGCACTGGCCGCAACGGCCTGGTCATTGGTGCCGGGCCATCCCACCCCCCCTCCTCGAACCGCCGATCGCGCCCTTGTCCCCAAGCGCGGCAATTACCGGGTGACGGCCTGAGGTTCGGTGAGGTTTGCCGCGCACCTCTTGGCCGCCGGAGTGATTGTCCTTGTCCGAAGCGATCAGCCAATCTGAATCCGAGCCCACCTCGCCGGTCGAGACCGATGCGAGCGATGTCGGCGATGCGGCCATCAGGCGATCGGAACCTGATCCGATCGAGCCGGATGCGGTTCTCAGTGCGTGCAAGCGCTGGCTGGCTCTGGGGGTTGATCCGTACATCATCGCGAGGCGGTTTCAAAAGAAGTTCGGCTCCGTGATCGCGCAGCAGGCTGAACTTTGGACTCGCCGCGCTCGTGAAGCGATGCTGGCCAGTCTGAATGTGCCGCGCGAGCAGAGGACCGCCGAGGCGGTCTGGTTCTACAAGTACATCATCAGTCATCCCAAGGCCACCATCAGCCAGAAACTCCGCGCTCGAATCCGCATCGACCAACTCATCGGCCTCACCCCGATGCCAACCCCGCGAACCCACGCCCCCGGCCCGGGAAATTATCCCGGCTGCGAAAGTTTCTCCGGCCGTTCTCCCACAACCCCCGCCCTCGGCTCTGCCCTTGGAAGTGTCCCGACCTCGGGAAGCAGTCTCGGAACACCTGGATGGGGAAGTGCCCATCGGGCCGGCAACCCTGCGGGAAGCGTTGGCAGCGCGCTGGGAAGTGAGCCTCGATGTGCCGCGGATGCGCCCAACCCGGAACGTTTCGGCGATGGCGCATCGGAAACGATCGCGGAGCGAAGTGCGGCCGGGGATGAACCGCACAACGACCAGGTTGCATCCGCCGCGCAGGACCGGCCGTCGGCAACGCAGGATTCAGCGAATACCCGTAGCCGACAGCGGTCGGATGATCGATGTGCCAACTCACCGGCTGCTGATCGTCTCGCTTGCGAGAGTACCGGGGTGCCCGGCGGCTCTGGGGATTTCCCTGCTTCGCGTAAAGCTTCGCAGGGCATTTCCGGGGGCACTTCCGGGGGTGGCGCTACCGGGGGTGGCACTTCCGGGGGCATTTCCCGGCGGTTGTCGACACGTGCTCAGCGTCGAGCCGAAGCAAGGCAGCAGCGAAAAGCAGCCCGGCGGGCAGCGCGTTCAGCCGTTGCCCCACAGCCGATGGCGGGCCCAATCCCCGCCGCGCAAGACACCCGTCCAGCGCCCGCCGCGCAGGAGCGCGCCCCGCCCTGATCCGCCGCGCTGTTTCAGCAAAATCTCACCACAACCGCCTTGAAAGATGATGCGGATGTCATGCCTATGGAATGTGCTTCGATGCAGGCTGCATCGCACGCTGACTCGGCGCATCCCTGATGCATGCCGGGCCGAAAAACCATCGCCGCCCGATTGCTTGTGGCAACCGGGCGGCGAGCCCCTCTCCTTTGTTGTCGTGATCGGTCGGGCCGTTGGCCGGCGTGCTATGGCATCAACTCCACCCGCCGAACCTGGTCGAGCAGGGCCAGCGATTCGAGCTTTGATGCCTGGATTTGGCCGACGACGAATGTCGGGTTGTCGGTCCGCCCCTGGATCTCCAGCCCGGCCGCGGTAAGGCTTCTGAGCGTTGCTTCTTCAAGATCGTGCAGCAGCACGGTGATGCGAAGCAATTCATCGGCAAGCGGTTTGTCCGCATCGTCGCGCAGCTTCATTGCCCGTTCATGAAGACGCTCATCCAACACCCGTTGCAGTTCCATATCCCTGGCGATGCGCGGCACGTCGCGTTCCAGGGCGACGATCAACTCACCGAAGATCGCATCGACATCCGCCTGCTCGGCTTCGAGTCGCCGCGCGAACGGCTCGATCAACTCGATCATGGGTGCAACGGCCAGGATTCGGACCATTTTTTCCGATTCGAGCAGGATGACCCGTCCCAGCGGTTGGGCCTCCTCGATCGTACCATCAGCGCGGCCGCCAAGCGCCACCCTCAACTGCCCAGCGCGTCGGGTGTCTTCGATGTTTCGCAGTATTGCCCATCCGAGCCTGGTGCCGCCCGGCAGCTCCTGAGCCGTTGGGATATCTCCTGGGAAGAAGTGACCTCCTACGGCACTTTGTCGTCCATCAATCCTCAACCCTCCGATCATCGAAACGTCCCTGGGAGACGGTGCCATTGGCGCAAGCTGCCCATCCGGACGATGCTCGTTCTCGACCATCAATCGGGGCTGTACAGCAGGCTCAGCCATGGGCCGCGTAGCGACTTCATCCGGTGCGAGCTTAGTGGCAGCCCCCCGCATGGGAGCGATTCGTCCGAGGTCTGGCCGACCACTGAACCTCGACCCATCCGGTTCCGCCGAGGGAGCAAACCGCCGGGCCAGATCATCGTCAGAAAGTTGGACGCCAAAGATGCCCTCCCAGCTCATGCCCTTGGGGAACTCGATGGGCACGCGAACCATGACCGGCTCGCCCCCGACGGTGACCCGAGCCCGATCGACCGCCACGAAACTGGTGTGCTGGGTCATGATCTGGAAGCTTTCGCCGAGGACGACGATCTCTTCCTGAGTGTTGCTTTCGCGGCTCAACTCGCCCACCTTGGATCTTGCCCATAGGGTGGCGATGACATCGTGGCGAGGTTCCTCGCGGGGCAGCGAAAGCGCGATGCGACGCTCGTAAGCGCCAGCGCCCGTGCGACCCTTGATGGTCAACTCGCCCGTGCCCGGCTGCGTGTAGCGGCCATGGATCACCAGCGGTTGGAAATCGAACAGGTCCGGCATGTGTTCCGGCGAAGGGAGTATGTCCGTGACCTGGACGCCGTCGATGTTCAATTGGATATCGGTCAGCACGGGTGTGGCGATGCGCTGGGTGAAGCGCTCAACGATCGGGGTCACATCATCGGCCGGCAGCACATAGTCCACCGCGCCGCGGCCGACCCTGGCCATTTCATCAAGCAGGTGGCGGTTGGGCGCGTTGCTCATGCCGATGGAGAAGACCCGCGTTTCGTGGGCATGGTTTCGCACCGCCTGGATGATCGCCGCATCGTTGCCCACCAGGCCGTCGGTGACAAACAGCACAATGCGCATGGGCGCAGCGCCATCCTGGTCAGGCTTCGGACGATGGGCTTCGAACGGCCCGGCACCCAGGGCACGCAACACGGCGTTACGCATCTCGGTGCCGCCGCCTCCCTGGCGCTGATCCACATACGCCTGCGCACGTTTGCGATTGTCTTCGGTATTCGGTTTCGGGGCATCCCACAGCACATCGAGCGTGTGGTTGAAGCTGACGATGTTGAAGCGATCGTCGGGTCGCATCGTGTCGATGGTCTGGTTGATCACATCCTTGGCCGCATCCAGCGCGGACCGATCCGCCAGCCGCGCCCCGAGCATCGATCCGGAGTTGTCGAGCACGAAGATCAATTCGCGGGGCCGAATATCCGCTTCCCGCACGCGCGCCGGCGGCTCAAGAATCAGCGTGAAGAACCCACCCTCGAACTTGCCGTAATCACCGGTGTGCATCAACAACGCTTCGGTAATGTCATCACTGCTCAGCCGCCACTTGAGGACGAAATCGCGGTTGGGGATTTCCTTTTCGTTCTTGAGTCGCACGGTGACCCGCTGCGGCAGGCCGTCGGCAAGGCCCCCGACCAGTTCATGGCTGTTGGAACCGATGCTGGAGATTCCGGGACCGCCGGTATCGATGTGTACGGTGATGGAGATATCGTGGCCCGCGCGCTGGTCGGGCTTGACCGGCATCGGCGTGATGCGGTCGGCATCGGGCACCTGGTCGGTGTTGATGGCGAAGGGATGGCCCGGCGGGGGAAGCATCCGAGGCGGGCAGAAGAACCATCTTCCACCGACGTGTCCGAATCCATCATTGAAGATTTCGCCGCGCTCGGCGACGCCATCATCGTAGCGGGCGACGAAGCGGGCGCGGGAATCAGGCGCATCCTTCTCGCCACGAACCTTGTTGATCGCTTCAGCCGACACCGGAACCGTGTGCTGACGAAGCCACTGATCGCTCAACGCCAACGCGCTTCGATCCGGCGATTCGATCTTCGCGGGCGCCAGCAGCACCAGGCCGCGCGTCGGCTGGATGCCTTCGGGCAACCCATCATCGGGGGAGCCCGGCGCGCCGGGGATATAACGCGGGGCGACGACCGTGGGGAACTGGAACTGGTATTCACCATCGACCGACTCGAGCACCTCGACGTAGCTGATGCGTATTTCGATCTTTTCGCCCGGCTCAATATTGGCCACCGATTGTGTGAAGATGTTGGGCCGTTCCTGCTCGAGCAGTGAAGCGACGTATCCCTGCCGCCGGGCCGACTCATACATCAACCGCGCTACCTCGCGCCGCCGGACTTCACCCTCGATGACCCGATCGCCCACGGTCATGGTCATGCGATCGACCGCGCTGCGATGGCTGAGTGGAAACGTGTAAACCGCCTCGATCTTGTGGTCGTATGGGTTCGTATAGGTCTGGGTGACATTGACCCGGGTGAAGTGACCGCTGATGTGAACCTGGACATCGGTGTGTTCAAGCGGACACGGCCCGATGATGTTTCCTTGCGGGTCGCGTGCATCGAGCCGACCGCCTTCGGGAGCCATGGTGACCTGGTCGCCCTCCCTGGCGAAGGCCGGCTCCGTCGTGGGGGCTAAGATCAGTGCCGTGATCAGAACGCCAAGCAGGACCGAAAGCGGAACGGTTGCCTTCCAGAGACGTCTGGGTTGGTTGGATTGTGACATGATGGTGCTCCGGTTCGTCGTGAAGGTTCTGGCCGCCCACACCGGACGACGTCACAAGCCCTTGGACGCCCCGGCGGCGAGCCGGTTCCCGAGTTGGGGTCAATTGAGGTTCTTCACGAACCGGTTCGCCCTGAGGTTCACATGCCGACCATTGCCCTGACAAAGTGCTTATTGCTGATCGCCGCCGGTTTTACGGCCGTGCTTTCAGGTTCGCCGGCCCAGGCCGACTCTGATGATGGTGGCCGGCCGACCGAAGCCCGAGCCATGCCCACCCGGCACGACATCGGGCTTGCGTATCTCCGCCTCGAACGCGCCTACGCGCGCCATCGACCGGAGGATGCGCAACTGCGTCAGCGTATTAACCGTCACGCCGATGAAGCCGTCAGCCATTTCTTCAGCCTGAGATTGGCAAGGGCCGTGGCGACCATGGATCAGGTATCCGATCAACTCGAGCCCGAGCCGGCGACGGCCGACCTGGCCGCGCTGCGACCCTGGCTGAACTCGCTGCGAATCGAGTTGAATCGGCCGGTCTACCCCGATGATGCGGCGGGGATCGAGATACGGATCGATCAGCTTTACGAGGTGGAGCTTCCGCGAGCCGTTGAGCTTGGCGTCCTGGCCGTGCCGACCGATCGCCGGGCGGCTGACGCCGCGGAGCTTGTTATGGGCACGATGACCGTGGAACCGGGGCGCGGCGATGTACAACTCCGGATCAGCCACGATCGCGCAAGCGCAATCCCCATCGGTTCGTACACGCTTGCGCTTCGCATCGCCGATCCAGTGAATGAACGGCATACGTTGACGGTCCAGCGTGGTGGCTTCTCTCGTGTCGAACGTTCGCTGTTCATCGAGCGCCGGGAGATGCGGGCTTTGCTGGATGCGATGTCGTGGCGTGATGAATCCATCGCGACCGACGCAAGGGCTGTGGCCGACCGCATCGATATCTTGACTGATCGGCCAAGCCGGCGGCGGGCGGCTGAGTTTCAGATGGATATGTCCCTGCTGCTGGCTCAGCTTCGGGAGGAACTGGAGCGCCTGGAGGCCGAAGCGCCGCCGTTCGCCGGACATCCTGGTACCTATTGGCGAACGTTTCGCTCCGCTTCATCCAACATGGCGGCGTGGATTCATGTGCCGGAAGTCGCGGCCAAGCGCGACGATCCGCCCACGCCGGACGCCGCGCCGCCGCCACGGGCCGATGGGGATGAGTCCCTGCCCCTGATCATCGCCCTGCATGGCGCGGGCGGTGATGAGGCGATGTTCATGTTCGCCCATGGCGGCGGCATGTTGCGCACGCTCGCCGATGAGCGAGGTTTCGTGTTGGCGTCGGTCCAGACGCCCGCCCTTCTGCGCGATCCATCGTTGCTCGATGTCCTGATCCAAGCCATGGCTCGCGATCACCATGTCGATATCCGGCGTGTGTTCCTGGTCGGTCACAGCATGGGCGGATTCGCGATCTCCCGGCTCACGCGGGAGTCATCCGATCGATTCGCCGGGGCCGCGATGATCGCCGGCATGCATGACATCGGCCGCGTTGAAGACTCCCCGCCGTTGCGGCTTTATATCGCCGCCGAGGATCGCATCGTCCCATTGAGTCGGCTTGAGCCGGTCGCCGCGCGTGCCCGGGCCCAGGGCACGCCCCTGAGCATCGAGATTCGCCGTGGCATCGGCCATCTGCTGGTGGTCAGTGATGTTCTGGAATCCGCCGTGGACTGGTTGCTCGATCTACCGGCTCGGGGCAACGATCAGGCCGAACCCCCAACCGCGTCTTGAAGAGGGCGGCCATCCGAGCCGGCGTTCCGTAGCCCCGCCGCATCCCTGAAGCAGAACCGTTCGATCGCCTTGAGCATGTCCGGGTGCATGCAGCGCGGCAGACGCGCGTGTCCGACTTTGGGGACCAGCACCGAATGGATCCCGCCGGGAGCATGGCGATCGAGCAGTGGCTGGTAGTGATCTGGGATGGGTGTGAGACGATCGGATTCGCCATGAATCAGCAACACGGGACACCGCGCCTGTTCCATCCATTCACAGGGATTCAGCTCATCCAGCTTGACGCCGCGGCGGGCCAGCAAGCGTTCAAACCCTCGTTCCATCCACGCCACGTTGCGCGTGCCGATCCAATAATCGCTGAACGTTCGGATGGCGTGCCGCGCATTGCTGAAGCAAGCGAGGCTGACCACACCGGCCGGACGATCATCGCAACCGGCCAGTCGAAGTGCCGTGGCCGCGCCCATGGAAAAGCCCAGCAAGTGGATATCACGCTCGCCGCCGTGGGTTCGCTCGATCTCATCGAGTACCCGCACCGCCGCGGATGTCTCATCTCCGCCCAGTGTGCATAATCGCCCGCCCGATCGACCATGCGCGGGGAAATCCGCCAACCACACCGAAGCGCCACGGTCGCGAAGCCACCAGGCCAGTTCCAGGTGCATCTCACGGCATTCCAGCCAGCCATGCAGGATCAGAATGACCGGTCCCTGGCCAACGTCCGGCGGCTCGATGCGAAGCACTTCCAGCCTCGGCAAATTGCCCTTCGGTCGGAGCGTAAGGCGCCGTGCCCCCTGCGATATGGCTCGAGCACAGAGCCGACGACTATTCAGGCAAAGCGGGCTGATGCGCCCGAGGCTCAGCGCCACCCAAGCAACGACCAGGCCGGGAAGATCGATCAATCGACCAGACCATGATCGGAACGTCGGCTGATTGTCGGGTTGGCCGGCGCCGGTGGGTGCTTCGGCGGATTCTGTGGACGTTGAGGGTTTCATGCCGTTTCAACTTCGCGTTCCAGAATCTCAAGTGATGCGTGAAGATGGCGAAGGTTTCCATCCTGGCGAACGGTCAGCGGCGCGCTCAGCGCCACCAATGCGCGACGTATCTCGGCCAACCGCGGCCAATTGGCATCGACCGGCAGCCCCAATTCCTTACGCTTCTTGCTGATCATACGGCACAACTTGCGATCACCCATTCGTTCGCGGCGCGACCAGAAGAGGTGCTCGATGTAAACACCGTCCTCGATCCACGATCCCGGCCGAACCTCGGCGTAATCAAAGAGAATCGCCGGGCCCTCGCCAGCGCCATTGCGGGTCATGGCATTGCCCAGATGCAGATCACCGTGAATCCAACCATCGATCGGGCGTCGCTCCCAGAGCTCGGCCCACTTCTGAATCTTCTTACCCGCTTTCTTGAGCGCTGTGTTCCATCGCTGCTCTTCGGGAAGTCGATGCTCCCGCACGGCCTCTCGAGCATCACGAATCACTTTCTGCCAGTCGAGACATCGCGGCTCGCCCTGAACCGGATATCGCGACGCGGCCTGGTAGAAGCGCGCGGCCGATTCGATCAAAAGGTCGAACTCCCGGCCTTCCCACTGTGAATCCAACGGACCGTGCCTCAATCGCTCCATCACCACCCAGGCAATGTCATAGCCGCCCAGCACATCGCCGGAAGCGAACAATCGAGGCGCCACATCGTCGACTTCCTGCAGACGGCTTAGCCAGGTCAACTCGCGAGGCGGAACCGGCAGCTTGCAGACCACCTCATGCTCGACGCCCGCCTGGTCCCGATAGGTGGCATAACCCGTGGCCGCGCCCCCGCGCTGCCAGTCGGTCCGAAACCAGGAGATCGGTGACAGCCGTTCTTCACAGCTCTGACCGAGCACTTTCTCAAACGCGGCACCCAGAGGAGAATCGATAACGCGACCGAGGGGCACCGCTGAGGAATCCGACAGCAGCGACTCGTCCATGTTCGCCGCCGCGACGGCTTGTTTGAGCGTTGGAGTCGCGGCGGCATGCTGCTGTTTCGGTTCGGCCTCGCCAGATGGCTCCATAGATCAGCCTCGTCGACAAGTGGAAATCCTTGCCATCGACAATGAACACTACCGGTTGCCATAGACCGGGGCAAGCGGCTGGGAACGCTTCCTGGCCGGCCGCGGGCTGAGAATACAGTCGATCCGGCCAGCCAGGCACCGTGAGGCCGGTCTCGTTGGGCAGTCCGGCGGATCGGCCCGGTGCATCGGGTGTTCTGGACGAATGGGCCGCGACACTCGTCCCGGTCTTGGGGGTCGGGCCGCATGTCAATTTCTCAATCAACTGTCCACAATGAGTTTATTTCGTCCAAGAATTTTTCCGATTTTCTTTGTCCGGCGGTTGACGAATACCAAACAGATACCTAACATTGTGACGTAGGACGGCGCTTTGGGTGGGTCTGGAGTGCTGATGATGACTGACTGTTCCTGGTGGGACCGATTGGACGGCAAGACGCGGAACGAACTCTGTGACCAATGGTTGCCCTGGGCTGCGGAGTTTCTTCGCCGCCGATATGGCGAAGAAGCCGAGGAGTTGGCGGGCGAGGCCCTTTTCGAAGCGTTGCGGAGTTACAACGGCAGGGTATCGCTTCGATCATGGCTGGCGTTGAAGCTTCACTGGACCTGGTGCCGCACCATGGAGCGGCGGAACGGCCGGGTGGGCAGCGCTAAGCACCGCGCGATGAGCCTGATCCTCGGCCGCGCCTTTCCTTCTCGAACGTGCGACTCGACGGAACCAGCCGATGATCATCGCGCGATCGAACTCACACCCGACGACCTGACCCGTGGACCGGTCAGCCGCGAAGCGGACCCGGCGCAACTTTGTGGGCGGAACGAGAGCCTCGTCGCCGCCCTGCACAAGATCCAATTCTTGCCCGCCCCCGCCCGCCACCTGGTGCTGGGGCGCTTTCTTGGGAGCCTGACCCTTGAAGACATCAGCCACATCATCGGTACCGCGCCAAGACGACTCCAGGAAACGCTTGCTGAGGTTCGCCAATCTTTACCACTGGGTTGATGCGTTCATGCTCTGCGGCGCGAGGATCGCCCCGACCAACCCGGGCAGTGATCTCTATACCCTGGGCCTGGCGCGAAGCAACGGGCAATGGCCGTTTCTGGCCTGGGCCATCACGGTGGCCGAGGTTCACGGCTATCGCATGCGACTGTGCACCGGGCCGACGGCCGGTGAATCGAGGATCGGCTATAAGACCACCGGCCATTGCACCTTCGGGCATGCCTTCGAGCGCTGGTATCCCGTCGCCCGACCTCGCCTGGCGGTGACACCGGCGGATATTGAACTGACCGAGCGCATCTTCGCGGTGTGGATCGCCGGCAGCCTGTCGCGACGGGACCGAAGCCATGCCGACGATCCGGTCGTGCTTCGAGCCCCGCGCCTTGGCATGGAAGTCGTAAGGCACCTGGCGGTTGAAGTCGAATCACTGGGTTTTTCGCCGAACGTGATCCAGACCGAGCAGTTCCATGGCCTTGCGATTGATGGCGCCAAGCGCCATGCCCTGGCCGGAATCGCCGCGCTCTGGGTTCCGGCACGGGTGTTCGGCCCCGTGCTTTAGCGTCGGCCGATCGGGGGCTGATGGACCGGCGGCGACATGAGAAGTCATAAGGTTCATTTCGCATTCCGCAAGGTTGGCGTCCTCCGCAGACATTCGGAACGGTCCATGCCTGTTTCATACCCCTGTTCGGGTGCTGAATCGGAAATACCCGGGTCGCTCTACCGTTGTTCGTGCATCCACTCTCCTCGCCAAAGAAGGACTGATCCATGGGAACATGCTTCTCACGTCGAGTCGCGCACTGCTTGTCCATCATCACGCTTTGCCTGCTCTGGGCTGGTTCATCGGCTCTGGCCGAACTGCCCCGTCCCAGTGGCGTGCGATTGCCCGACGGCCGGGGGGCTGAATCCGGTCAACTGGAGTTGCGCGATGCCGGACGTACGTGGGTGGTCCGCGGTGGCGGTCGTGAGTCCTACATGCAGACGGATGAAGGAACCTTCGCCGGCTTTGCCACCTCCGATCGCCATTTCCGCATCACGGCGCGGATTGCCTCGGCCGAAGGCGGCGGGCCCAACCCCAAGTACGGCCTGGCCATTCGAAGTCAGCGCACTGGCTACGGCCCGGCCGTGTTGCTTCGCTATGACGGCTGGGAAGGCAATCGCTGTCTTCAGTGGTTCACGCGATTCGAAGATGTAAGGCAGAACGACCGAGGCGGGCGGCGCTGCTTCACCGATGATGTGGCCCGTGAATGGGACCGGTCGGAGGACGTCTGGATTCGGATGACGCGTCACTATCCTTTCGTCACCATGGAGGCAAGCCTGGACGGAAGCGAATGGAAAGCGTTGCCGGTTGTATCAGCCATCCTCCTCGAAGACCTGCATGTCGGTGTGCAGGTCACCGCCGGCGGTGATGGACAGACACCGGTTACGGTCACATTCGATAACCTCGCGTATGAAACGCTCGAGCCGCCTCGAGTGCCCGGCGCGCCGGAGGGCGCGGCCGAACTTACGCGCAAGTCGCTTGGAGTCGACTGGCAGCCCGAGCCGATTCGCTATCGCATGTACCAGGTGCATATCGAAGCCGGCGCGGGAACACAGAACGAACCGCACACCGCATTCCTGGTCAAGCCCGAGAATCTCGACTGGAAGGATGTCCGCGCGGCGATCGTATCGGCCGGCAGCAAGGAGCTTCCCATCCGCGAGTTCGGCGAGCAGGTGCCCTATGTCAACGGTCCGGGCGGTCTTCGTCGGCCGCGCACCATGGCGGATTGGCAGGGAAAGCTTGATCTGCCGCCGTTGCCGGCATTCTTCGACATGTTCGCCGAGCACGGGCTCGTTCGCGTGGGAGGGGTGCGACCAGAGCGCGATTACAAGCTGGTCATGCAGCGCCTCGCGGAACTGACCGGTCAACCCCACATCGCTCATCTGCCCGGCATGGCGACCGGCGATTCGTTCGGCGGTGGACGCTCCAACGAGTTTGCCCGTTTTCAGCCCGACCGCGCCATCGCCGCAGCGCCGGTCATCATCGGCATCCCCGGCGGCGATGGCAATGAGCAGACGCGACAGGTGCCCATGCTGCATGTCTGGGGATCGGTGGATGGCGGACACTATCCCCAATCGACCGGGCGGCTGAAGGGGCTTCGGGAGATGAATGCCAAGTGGGCCAGCACGCCCATGTTCCATATCGGCCATGTCCACTACAACGCCGATACGATCGTCTTCCCCTTCTTCCTGGAGATGTTCAAGCTGCGCATGCCCGAAGACTGGGACCGAAGCGCACCACCGAAGCTGCGGCCCCTGAAGGATGAGGAAGGCTGGATCGGCCTGCTCGACGGCTCGGCCCGCGCTGTTGCGCCGCCCGATCCGCAAATCATGCCGATCAGCGAATACGACGGCGAAGCCCGGTTCCCCGTGTGGCTGGCCAACGAGCGCATGGCTCATTACTGGCGGCATTTCGTGGCCGATGAGCGGGTGGTGCGAATCGCCTTTCCCACGTTCAATCACTCGTGGGCGTTCGTGTTCCCGCGCGGATTCGCCCGGCCGGAAGATGTCAGCCGCCATCAGGCGGATAAGCCCTTCGATCTGATCGCCACCGGTCCGCTGGGTGATGATGTCCAGGTCAAGTACTTCATCAATGCCAGGCAGGTGACTCCGCGGTGGACGCATCCCCAGAACCCGTACCACGTACGCATGCCCCCATTGCCGCGCGGCCTGCATACATTCACCATGGAAGTTCGCCGGGGTGATCGGGTCCACTTGAGCCGTCCGGTCACGGTCAGTTTCCACTGATCGACTCATCGAGATACCGCGGACGCCGCAAACGGTCCGGTTGATTCATCGTGCTAGACTCTGGCCGATGAATGAGCCAAGCTCAAGTCCGACCGGCCAGCGGCATGATACTGTCGCGTCAGCGACCCGTGGCGATGTTGATCAGCCCTGTGAGGATTCATTGGCGGGCCAGCGATTTCGCATGACGGTCGCCTACGATGGCTCGGAGTTCCACGGCTGGCAGCGGCAGACCACGCCTGAGGGTCTCGTGCTGCGCACTGTGGCCGGCGAACTGGAAAGCATCATCAGTCGCGTCCTTCGCCAACCGGTCATGGTGCAGGGCGCCAGCCGGACCGATGCCGGGGTTCATGCCCGTGGGCAGGTCGCCTCGTTCGTGGCCGATTCCCCCGTGCCCGTCGAGCGAATGGAACGAGCGATCAACAGCCGCCTGCCACCGGACCTTGAAATCCGCGACCTTGCGATCGCGCATCGCGACTTCCACCCCATTCGCGATGCGCTCCGCAAGCAGTATCGCTATCGCCTCCATCACAGCCTGCGCCGCCCGCTGGAGAAGCGCCGCTTTGTCTGGCATTGCTGGTACGACCTGGACATCGCGAAGATGCGCGACGCCGCGGCGCGGTTGATCGGCCGACACGACTTCGCCGGCTTCGCCCAGGCCGATCATGGCCGCGCCTCCACGGTGCGCACCATCATGGATTGCCGCATCGAGATCGAGCCGCCCGAGATTCACCTGCTGGTGATCGGCGATGGCTTTCTTTACAACATGGTGCGGATCATCGCCGGCACCGTGGTCGAGGCGGGGCGCGGCCGCATCGACCTGGCCCGCATCGATCGAGCGCTTACCGAAGGCGATCGCCGGTTGGCCGGGCCGACCCTCCCACCCGAGGGCCTCTGGCTCGAGTGGATTGAGTATCCCGACCCGCCATCGATCGATACCGATCCCAGTGCCCGCGCGCGGCAAGATGCGCAGCGATCCACGGAGGCCGGGGCATGAAGATCGTTCACATCATCACCCGGCTCATCCTCGGCGGCGCGCAGCAGAATACGGTCATGTCCTGCCACGCCCAGGTCGAGCGCGGCCACGAGGTTCACCTGGTCTACGGCCCGATCCACGGGCCGGAAGGATCGCTGTTGGCCGAGGCCCAACGAAGCGGGGCGACACTGCATGAATGGCCCACGATGCGGCGCTCGATCATGCCGGGCAAGGATGTGCGATGCCTCTTCTCGCTGCGGCAGTTCCTGCGTCGGCTCAAACCCGACATCGTGCATACCCACTCGAGCAAGGCCGGCATCATCGGCCGGCTGGCCGCGTGGAGCGCACGGGTGCCGGTGGTGGTACACACGGTTCACGGCCTGGCGTTCCACGAGCAACAATCGCCGTGGGTTTCACGGGCTTATGTCAATATCGAGCGACTGGCCGCGCGCAGGTGCCATCACATGATCGGCATCACCCAGGCGATGGTCGATCTCTGTCTGGCAGAGGACACCGGCCGGCCTGACCAATTCTCGGTGATTCCCAGCGGAGTGGATGAGCGGATGTTCGCGCCCCCGGAAGATCGCGCGGCCGAGCGACGACGCATCCTGGCCGAACTGGGGCTGCGCGGCGATGGGAAGATCATCGGCATCGTGGCCCGGCTCGATGCGCTCAAGGGCCATGCGGACCTGCTCGAAATCCTCCCCAAGCTTCGCGCTCGAATGGGTGAAGTGCATCTGCTGTGTGTCGGCGATGGCTGGAACCGCAAGCAACTTGAAGCCAAAGCGCGGTCGCAAGGCATTGCCGGGTATGTGACCTGGCTCGGGCTGGTCAGCCTGGAAAAAGTTCCCGCGCTGCTGGCGGCGATGGATGTCATGGTGTTGCCCTCATATCAGGAAGGACAGAGCCGCACACTGGTCGAAGCACTGTTTTGCGAAACGCCAGTGGTCGGCTATCGGGTCGGTGGCATTCCGGAAGTATGCATCGACGGCAGGACGGGCCTGCTGGTCGCCCCGGGCGATCTGGATCACCTGACCGCCGCGATCACCACCATGCTGGAAAACCCCCAACAGGCCCGCGAACTGGCGCGGGCCGGTCGCGACCACTGCCTGGCCAACTTCAGTGCCCGGGGCATGACCGAAAAACTCGAATCGCTCTACGACCGCCTCGCCCGCCAACGCAACGCCCCCGGCATCTTCCAGGCCGGAGGCTTGTAGCCGCACTTACTACGCCGAGCAGTAACTATCGAACACACTCATGGCACCGCATACGCGACGTGCCCTTCGTGAAGGTATGCTTCACCTTCTCCGGCCGATACTGTCTGCCGCGAAGTCGCCAACGCAGCGTGCCGCGATTGGCGATCGTCGAGATCAGGTTGCAGCCGAAACGCTGACCCGTGCCGGGGATCACCGGCGTGCGGCCGCGCTTGGCATAACTGCGGCCAGCCCGATGACCGCTTCCCACGCCCATCTCGTCGCCCCGGTAAATCTCCGAGTCTTCCCGCTTGGCACGCCGCCGAATCGCCGGGTACTCCTCGTCCAGCCAGCGCTTGACCACCTTGGGATTCTGGTCGTAGGCCCACACCCGGCCCGATCGTCGCCGGCTGATGGAGCACTTTCCAATCGAGCCGGCTCGCCGCCGCTGGTCGTGGTTGCTTCGACGTGTTTTGGTTCGATGGTCGGCGTGAATCATCATTTCGAAGCATCGGGAATCGAAATTCGGGCAGTTGCTCCGGAGGCCGGGGGGCCGGCGATCACTGCATGGGAACCAGACCAACCATGCAGTTCTTCTCCGGCAGCGGGCTGAGTGCGGGCCTGGAGGCGACGAATTCGTGAAGGTGGTCGGTGTAGAGTCTCAGGGAATCCACCGGTCGATTGAGAGCCTCCATTCGATTCCGGCCCGGGAAACCGGCCACCGGCGGAAATGTCGACGGCTTTGTGTCATGTTCCGAGGCCGTCGACTCGGCGATGATCGCATGCTGAATCACGTTGCGCATTTCCAGCAATGGTGCTTCCGGACCGGCGTCCTGGGCCGATGATCTGCGTACGTTGAACATCGCCAACCGCTCCATCCTTGATTCGAGACAGAACAGGGCATCCGCGTAGCCCGAGGTGCTGAAGACCTCGACATCTTCGATGTGAATATCGCGCAACATTCCCACGCCCTGGGCGTAGGCCGGGTCATCGGACTTGAACAGGGGGACACGACAATATCGCAGCGCATCGGCATTGAGCGCGTAATGTCGGCACCCGCCGTAAACGCCGCGCACCTGGATGTCGGAGATTTCCGACCAGACACTGGCCATGCGGATCAGTGAGTGGCAGTCCTCGGCGCGGATATCGGAAATATGAAGATTGCGGATGGGGCCGGATTCGGCTCCAAGAAGCTCGGATCGCAGCAATCCATCATCGGCATTGAGGGCGATCAGATCGTCGCCGGTCGTATAGCGACCGAACGCTTTGATGTCATGAATATGGCCGTTTTCACAGTGGCCGCAGCAGTGGATGCCATCCTGATTGCGGGTCACATGGGTCATCTGGAAGCGGATGTGGGCGATTCGAAAATCCTGCAGTCGGGTGAAACGAGTGAAATAGGCGGTCGAGTCCTTGAGCACCGCATGCTCCAGCCGGAATCCCTTCACATTCTTCATGTTGATCAGGGTTCCCGTGTAAGCGTTGCGGTCCCCCTCCTGCCCGCGGGGATTGTTGCGGTTGTTACCGTCCCAGATGCCACCGGAAATGACAATGTCGCGGTCGCCTTGCTCTTCGTTCCGGTTGGAGATCAGAAAATCAGAAACACACCGCCCGGCGCCGTCGCCAAAGAAAAGGGTGGCCTGCGGATGGACCACAAGCCGTGTGGCACCGCCGATTTTCAATCCCTTGTCAATTCGATAATGGCCGTAGGGAACATAGACATGAGGAGCGCCCGAATCGAGCGCTCGTTGAATACCGGCTGAAGCATCCGCCTCGCCATGGTTGGGGACCTTGAATTCCGTAATCGAGATGCCGAATGATTTCTGATTCATCTGGGTTCCCTGGGTTCAAGTATTGCATCCCATGATCGCCCGCCGTTCTCAATGAGCGTCGGCCGGCCCAAACGTGAGTGCTCCATCGCCGATGAGCAGCGGCATGTTCTACAGATCATCCACCCAAGTGACTGGATCGCCTAATTCCCTGCCACGCCGTTGCATGAGGTCTCGCAGGCGTGTCAGGTCGCCTGATCGTTCCGGGACCTCCGCAAGATTGTTCATTTCGGCCGGGTCATCGATCAGATCGAAGAGTTGGGTATGGCGTTTACCGCCAACCGAATATTCAATCAGCTTGTAACGGCTGTCTCGTATCGCCCGTTGGCAGTCGCGGTAGGCGTGGTAAAGCACTTCTCGAATACGTCCGGACGGGCTATTGAGGCAAGGTAAAAGACTCAGGCCCCCGTCGATGCTTGCCGGCGTTGGCAGCTCGACCAGATTGCAAAGTGTGGGAAAGAGATCGGAGAGGTAGCACAAAGAACCGCATTGTTCTCCCTTGGGCACGCCGGGACCGGCGAGAACCAGCGGCACGCGGATGCTGTGGTCATAGAGATTCTGCTTACCCATCAGGCCGTGCTGACCGACGGCCAGGCCATGATCCGCGGTGAAGACCACGATGGTGTTGTCGTGGTATCCGCCATCGATCAGTGCATCCAGAAGCCGGCCGACCTGCTCGTCCGCGAACGCGATGAGGGCGTAATAGTCGGCCAGATGCTCCCGGACGGCATCGGGACGACGGGGATGGGCCTCCAACAGCTCATCGCGCACAAGGTATTCCCCGTTGTCGAAGGGATGAGCGATCAGGAAATTGTCCGGGAGTGAAACGGTGCCCTTGTGGTACCGGCTGGAGAAGCGCTCGGGATATTGGCGCGGATCATGCGGGGCAAGATGGGCAAGGTGCAGGAAAAAGGGCCGGCCTTGGGCGTGGGCTTCGGAGCGGCTGTAGCCGTTGATAAAATCAATGGCGGCGTCGGTGAAGACCTCGGCTGAATGACGCCCTTGTTTCTTGGCGGTCTCAAAAGGCCCGGTAAAAGGCTCAAGGGCCGGGTCGTGGTACCCCGCGGCCGGTGGATATTGCCCGGTCGGGTCGAAGTCATGAACCGGAACATGCCAGTGTCCGTTACAGCCCTCGTACCAGCTCTGATCATTGAATCCGTATATCTTTGCACCGGTGGAATAAGAGCGTGCATGCGAGAGGCGATCCTGATGCCATTTGCCAACGTGAGCCGTTGTATACCCGTGGGCGGCAAGCCATTCGGGCATGGTGGTGTGCTCCGGCGGAATCCGCTGCCCTTCACGTTCGATGGAGAAAAGCGTTCGTCCGGTCAGGAGCATGGCGCGACTGGGAATGCAGACCGCCACATGTCTGCTTCCCATGATGGACGCGTGGGTGAATGCCGTGCCCGCGGCGACCAGGCGATCGAGGTTGGGGGTATCAAGCTCCTCTTGACCCAAGGCTGAGAGCGTGTTGAAACGTTGATCATCCATGAGGATGAGCAAGATATTCGGTCGGGGCATCGCGTATCTCTTGATCGGTGAGCTTTTGACAAGAAAACGGGGCGCTCCGGCGCCGGAAGATGGAACCGGGCTTACGTGAGGCCAATGAACACTATATCCTCTCGCGCATCGGGCACAACTGTCTGGAAGTCAAGGTGATCCATGCCAAGTCCTCGGATATGGTGAGCGTCGAGGCCCGGGGCGGGTACCACCGCGCCCAAAACCACTGCAATCAGGTCAATATCCCGCCAGAACATCCAGTTCCCGTTCATTCAGCGCGGCGGCAGCCTCCTCAGCAGTCCCTCCGTCGGCGGTTCGCATGGTGATATTGCCCAGGGCGATGTCTTCAATCGGCCATCCAGGCGTGCCGGCAAAGATCAGGACGGCGCCTTTCCCATTGTCGGTCGAGTCGATCTCCGTCGGCAGATGGTGGACCTTGGCCCTCACCTCGCCGCCGGCCACGCACCCCAGACCCGCTTGAAGTCCCATTTCCCATCCGTCACGATGCAGGCACTGGTCACGTCGTCAGCAATTTGAGCCGCTCTCGGCTTCACTTGTATCATCGACTCATGATTCCCCTGCTGTTCAAGCTTGTCGGCGGTATCGGCCTGTTCATGCTGGGTATGGTGTTGCTCACCGATGGCCTCAAGGCCTTCGCCGGTGATGCGCTGCGCAGGGCGCTGATGAGATTCACCGGTACCCCCACCAAGGCTTTCGCCTCCGGGGCGCTGGTCACGGCCATAGTGCAATCGTCCAGCGCCACCACCGTGGCGGTGATCGGTTTTGTCAGTGCCGGCCTGATCACGTTTCCGCAGGCCATCGGCGTGGTGATGGGCGCCAGTCTGGGCACGACAGGCACCGGCTGGATCGTCGCGGTGCTGGGCCTGAGGGTCAGTGTGGGCTTTTATGCACTGCCACTGGTGGGCATCGGCGCATTCATGAGGTTGCTGGCGAGGGGACGGATGCGTTCCCTGGGCTTGGCACTGGCGGGATTCGGGTTGATCTTCATCGGCATCGAAACGCTGCAGGATGCCATGCGCGGCTTGTCGGATGTGTTCAATCTGGCAGCGCTGCCTGCCGGAAGCTTCCGGGGCTACCTGCTGGCGATGGTCATCGGCATCGTGATGACGGTGGTGATGCAATCGTCCAGTGCCGCCGTGGCCACGATCCTTACCGCCCTGCACACCGGCGCGATCAACTTTGAACAGGCCGCGGCGCTGGTCATCGGCACGGCGATGGGCACGACCGTGACCGGTGCTCTGGCCGCCATCGGCGGTAACACCCCAGCCAAGCGCACCGCCCTGGCGCATGTGCTTTTCAACCTGTTCACCGGTCTGTTCGCCGTCGCGCTGCTGCCGGTGTTGCTGGCGCTGATCGGCCTGGCGCAGAAGCACCTGGGCCTTGATGGCGGAGCCATGAGCCTGGTCGCGTTCCATACAGCCTTCATCGCGCTGGGGGTGTTGATTTTCCTGCCATTCGTCCATCGGTTTGCCCGGTTGATTGAATACCTGCTGCCCGAGCGCAGCCCGCTGCTGACGCGCCACCTGGACAGCACGGTGCTGCATGCGCCCCCGGTGGCATTGGAAGCGACCCGACGCGCTCTGACCGAAACCGCAACACAAACCTTCGCGTACCTGGATCAATACCTTGCAGCACGCCCCGCCACGATCGATGAGCCCGCAAAGATTCAGTTTCTTCAAGCCCTGGAACGCATTCAGGAGTTCTTCCCGCTGATCCCCCCTGCCAACGAAGATGAACCATTGACCCAGCGTCGGGTGGCGCAGATGCACGCCATGGATCACCTGTCCCGGCTGCATGGCCGATTGCGGCTGCCAACAACGGTGCATCGCGGACTGGTTCACCCTCGTTTGCGGCAACCGGTTTCCCAGTTTCGGCAGTTGTTGCGGACCGCGCAAGAGGGACTGCGCGGCGATCTGACGGATGATTGGCTGGAAGTTCTGCAGCAGCAGGCCGAGGAACTGGATCGCCACCGTCGTCAGAATCGGCCGCTGATCTTGCAGGAAACCGCGATGGGCCAAGCAACGCCAGCTCTGGCACTCGACCTGCTCGATACACTGATCTGGCTCCAGGCCACGGGTAACCACATCTGGCGGATCAGTCTGTATCTGACCGAACCCGTGGCCAACTCATCCGCCCCCGTCGCTGAGGCGTCCACATCCAGTGGCGGTGATGGATCAACGCTCGAATCCGAAACGTGATGGCACACACATTCCTATACAGGAATCCGCCCACGGTGCCGGGGAGCCGCTGATCCCGGTCGGTAAATCTCCCCAAGCCCTTCACCGCCCGCGCAAACGGCTGCGCCATGCCGCCGGTGATTGCCCATCAGCTTGGCGCATCGCTTTGGACAGGTTCTGGGCGTATCCAAATCCGCAGCGTTGGGCGATGGCATCCACCGATAGGTCGGTCTCAGCCAACAGCCGGCGGGCGGTGTTCAAGCGGACGCGGATGATCTCGGCGTGGGGCGTGCGGCCGAGTTGGCGACGAAAACGCAATTCCAGTTGACGGCGGGAGAGTGGCACATGGCGCAGCACATCGCCGACGTTCCAGCCTTGGCAGGCATGTTCGGCGATGTAGCGCATCGCCCTGGCCACGATCAAATCCTCGATGGCCAGTACATCACTGGACTGGCGTGAAACCAGGTGCAGCGGCGGGAACTCGATGGGCACTTCCGGGGGCGGCTCGCCGGCCAGCATGCGATCGAGGATGCTCGCTGCCTCGTACCCGATCCGCCGCGCCCCGGTCTCGATGCTGCTCAGTGGCGGGTGGGCGATCTCGGTAAAGAGATCATCGTTATCCACCCCGATCACCGCCACCTCCTCGGGCACACCGATACCAAGCTCAAAGCAGCACTGGTTCACAAGCCTGCCTTCATAGTCGTTGCGGGCAAAGAGGGCGATCGGCTTGGGCAGGTCTTGAATCCACTTCTGGAAGAGCGCCCACTCATCCGGCAGACGCCCGGAGCCGGCGGCGGTGACATCGAAAACCTCACTCTTCACCCCCGCCGCCTCCATGGTCCGGGTGAATCCGAGGCAGCGCTGAATATCCGTTCGGCCGGGGCCGCGGCGATAGAAGGCGGCTTGCCGGAAACCCTGTTCCAGAAAGTGCGTTGCCGCCATGCGGCCAAGGGCCTGATCATCGAGGCGCACCGTCGGCAGACCGGAGACATCCGGCAGGCTTCCCGAGACGTTGATGGTGGGAACCGTGGCGCGGTCCGGGTGGTGATATTCCTCGGGTGTGGTGAATCCGGCGATCAGGCCATCGATGCCGCGAGGACCGGTGCCTTCGACGGGCCTGTCCTCGATCAGGAAGATAAAGCGCCATGCGGTGTGCTGCCGCGCATAATCCATCACGCCGCGTGCAACCTCACGAAAGTGCCGCGCGGCCGTGCCGACCGCCAGACCGATCAGCGGCAGGCGTGAGCGGGACGATGCTGAGCTTATTTCCGACATAATTCCGGCCCTGATTGCGCAATTTACTCGTAACTTAGCGCAAATTGTACTGGCATCCAAACCGATTTGGTGTATTCTTGAGGCTGAATCGTTCTGAATCGAGGCAATCGTCGTCAACGTTCGATGCGGCGGTTTCTGTTCGGCCCTTTCAAGGAGAAAGAGGAAATGAATACCCGGAATTGGTACCGGCAACCCCTATTGGTCGTCGCGGCGGCCGGAGCCCTGCTTGCCTGGACCACCAGCCCGGCCTCGGCGGCCATGCTGGAGTTCGAAGAGACCTTTGACAACAACACCGGATCGAACCAGCCCCTGAGCTCGGTAAGCCCGAGCTGGCAGGCAAACCTTGGCAGCGCCGGTCATCCGTTACCGGTTCCCGGCAGCAATACCAATGCGGAGATCGGTGGCGGTGTGGGCGGCGATGGCAATACGGGCTTCGTCTTTTTCTGGCCGGGCAACTCGGGGACGGTGGATGGAGGGTTGATCTGGACCGAAACGAGCATCGATCGCGATGCCGCGGAGATCACTCGCTTTGTCTTCGATGTCAGCTCCAACAACTCTGACTCGCTGTGGCAAGTTGCCCTTCGGATTGGTGGCAATTGGTACGTCTCCAACCAGCAGGAGCCTACCCCGGGGGGCGGTGGGAGCGTGTGGGAGGAACAGAAACTGATCTTTTCCACAGATGCCGCTGAGTGGGCCGAGCTTACCTTCAACCCCACGGTGGAGTTGGCTCGGGGCAGCACGCTGGCCGCGGACCTGCCTGACGGCGAGGTCACCGCGTTCGGCCTTTTCGCCATCACCCAGGGAAGCGACACGCAGCGCTTTGACAACTTCAAGGTGTACGTGGTCCCCGAGCCCGCATCTCTTGCCCTGCTGGGCGTGAGCGGGCTGTTGATGCTCAGCCGTCGACGATGAGTGAAACTCAAAGGCTGATCACCGCCATCCGGCGGCACACAATTGAACCTCACTTGAACACGGGAGCCTCCGGGGCTCCCGTTTTTTTCATTTGCATGGCGTTGCGGAATCTTCACCAGATCGGCATCAGAAACCGATGGCGCCCGTTGGAAAAGGGGATACACTCTTGCACAGACACGAAACAGGCCTCTGAACATGACCCGGACGCATACCGCACCCACAGCCGCCGACCTGCTCTACCTTGCCACCCAGCCCACCGATGGGCATACCCCCGACACACCCGAACGGCACGAATTGCTGCACGGAAAGGGTTACTTCGTGGTCAGGGGCATTCTGAGCGAGGATGATCGGCAGGCCATCAGGGAGCGGTTGCGCATGGTGTGCCGAAACATCGATTACTATCGCCAACATATCGACCTGATCAAGGAAGTGCCCGATGAGGCGCTTCGCAATCATCCGGACCCGTTGCTTCGATTCACCTGGGTCAATGAGATCGGCTTTCGTGATGAAGTGCTATGGGAACGTTGCGCAGCGCATCCGAAGCTGCTCGAAGTGGCGCGCAAGGTGGTCGGCGAGACGATCTACCCCATGAACGGCGGCGGCTTTTTTCTTAAGCCGCCGCGCAGTCAGAGCACGGTGCCCTGGCATCAGGACGCCAGCCCCTTCCGCATTCCACCGGAGGATGGTCAACCCAGAAACCCGCTTGTGTTCGACTACTGGCTGGGCATCGATGCGGCGACATCGGAGAACGGCTGCCTGCAACTGGTGCCCGGCTCGCAGAAACTCGGCCGCCTCGAACACCACGACAAAGGCGGAGTGTTTCCGGAGTTGGAGCATCCGACGCAATACGGCTTCAGCGAAAGCGACATTGTCAGCATTCCACTTGAAGCCGGTGACCTGCTCGTCTGGCATCAGGACATGATGCACTACAGCGACCCGAACCGGTCGGACCATCAACGGATCGGCAAGGCCAGTGTGTATATGTCCGGCCCCCAGGAGCAGGAAGTGCGCCAGCGCCTGGCCAAACGTGAACCGAACATGGGCATCAACCGCCGGCGGCCAGCGCTTTGCCTGAACGGCAAGATTCAACCCCTACGGCCCGACGCCATCATCCACCCACCGGAATCGGGTGGTTGATCTCCATGCCCCGCGGCACACGTTCGGTGCCACCTCGCCCGGGCTGACGTCGCCCCACGCGTCGCTATGGCCGCGATGCGGCACAGCAGCCTCGAACTCACCATGAACGTCTACACCAACCCGGCCCTGCTCGATGTGGCTGGTGCTGTCGAGGCGTTGCCCGCCTTCGGCTCACCATCAGGCTATGCCACCGATCAGGCCCTCTGAGTAGCGGGTTGAGGCTCGATCTTGTCCTGACCATTTTCGTGCCCATCGTAAAATGGTGATGACCGCTTTACGATCTCGTGGGATCGACCCCGTTCGCCTTGCCCCAGTCCTTGCACGAGACCTTGCACATCCAAGTCGGCAATTGGTACGAAACTTTGCACGTACGGTAGGCCTGTTTTTTGAACTTCAGCTTCATCGAGCCTCCTTCAATTGGCAGAACGCCGAAGTCGCGAAAAGGCGAGGGATGGATCGCTGGCTACGCTCGGACCGATTCCACCTCTGTCCGAGCAGGTGCCAGAACGCCGTGCGAAATCCGAACATGCTGGCTTGTACTTTTGTTCCTTTTGTAAATTGACAGGCTCCAACCAGCCCCAGAGTCGCCGAAAACAGCCCTGGAGGGCCAGAAAAGCAGGGTTACCGGGACGTTTTATTCCGCACCTCCCCCGTTTTCTTTCTGCATCGTTTCTGCAAGGACCCACTTTGAACATCTTCTGGATCCGGTGTTCCGGATTAGGTCAGCCCGGCGCATTGCGCTCAGGAGGTTGCTGATCTTCTCGGCCTTCTGGTCCGCGTTCAGGGCGTCGCTGAGCTTATCCAGCAGCAGTTTGTCAATTTCCATGCGTGACGCCGATTCAAATTTCTGGAGGTAGTCCAGCACCTGCTTCTTGTAGAATTCGTCGTCTCGCCCTCGAGTACGGATGTAGTCGGCCTGGGTCGCCGCTGCCTTGGCAACCGAGGCCGAGACATGCAGATTTGGCTTGCGACCCTCGATCAGCCCCATCTTGCGGAGGCGGGGTAGAGACTGGTCGTCGATGGTTAGCCGCTTCTGAACGCGGTCAAGCGCACACACATCTTCAAGCGGCAGATCAGGCCATAAAATCCGTGTAGGGGCTCGCAGGTAGACGTTGCGGTGCGCACTCTAAGGTTGGATGGGTTGCTCCCGTACAAGAGATCAGAATCCGTACTTTGCCCGCCTTAGTTGGAAAGCAAGCTCGCCTCCCTCCATAACTCGCTTGATCTCCTCTCGAATCTCCGCAACGTCAATGGCCCCAGCGCACTTGATGCGCCCGCCCGAGTGGTCACCCGCTCGGCGGTAGTCGCATCCTATTACTAGGTCTGCGTCGCCGTTGGCTGTCCGGTTCGACGGCCTCGCCTGTGAGTTCTACTTGACCATTGCCATAGAGTACGCTGCATCAAACCCCGAGCGAGTCAGCATCGGGTAAGCGATAGCTCGTGCTCCGACCACCGCCGGGGTTCTGCATCAGAACGCCGCGCTGCACGAGTTCACGAATATCACGCAGTGCCGTGTCCTGAGAGCACTTGGTCAGCTTGGCATACTTCGAGGTCGTCAGATGCCCCTTGAATCCGCTCAGCATCCGGTTGATGACCAGGCGTTGCCGGTCATTGATTGGATTGCGGTTGACCCATCGCCAGAGCCGGGCCTTATAGAGCACCGCCGACAGCGTGTCCTGCGAGCCGTCGATCGCACGGTCGAGACAGCCGAGGAACCATTCCAGCCAAGGCGTGATGTCCAGACCGCCACGCTGGGTTGCTTCCAGCCGAAGGTAGTAGTCCTTCCGCTCGGCCTCGATCTGGGATGACATGCTGTAAAAACGCTCTTTGATGCCGTCCGCTCGGGCCAGGGCCATGTCCGCGATCGCGCGGGCGATGCGGCCGTTGCCATCCTCAAATGGATGAATGGTGACGAACCAGAAGTGAGCAAGCGCGGCTTTGAGAACGGGGTCGATGGACGACGGTGCGTTGAACCAGTCCAAGAACATCGACATCTCTGCTTCGAGCCGCTGGGCAGCCGGGGCCTCGTAATGGACCTTCTCCCGACCGATCGGGCCGGAGACAACACGCATCGCACCGGCCTCTTGCGGGCGCCACGCACCGACGGTGATGCGTCGCATCCCGCTTCGTGCGGTCGGGAACAGGGAGGCGTGCCAGCCGAACAAACGGTCCTCGGTCAGCGGAGCTGCGAAGTGCTGAGTCGCATCGAGCATCATCTCGACAACGCCCTCGACATCGCGCCCCGCGACGGGAAGCCCACCGGTGTCGAGCCCGAGACGCCGAGCGATGGAGGAGCGCACCTCGTCCGCGTTGAGCGACTCGCCCTCGATCGCCGATGACTTGACCACATCGCTGGTGAGCACGGTGAGGCTGGCCTCGGCCTGGAGGTCGAATCCCAGGGTGCCCATCCTGCCGAGTAGAAGCCCCTGCTTGTGACGCACAGCGGCCAAAGCCGGTGACAGGACTTTGGCGTCCCATGAAAACCTGGGCCAATCGGGTTTTTCATGAATATATGGCATAAACACCGCTCATCTTGCGGTGATTATCGGCAGTATTCGCCGCACGGTCAAGTATTCGTCGCACAATGTGCGGAGAATAGGAAGATATTCACCGCAAAGCGGGACGCTGTCATGATGGAACTGTGGCCGAGTTCCTCACTTTCTCTCGCTCTTCAACTCCTGATCCAGTGCCTTGAACATGGCGAGTCTTCCGGCGCTTACCGGTCAGGGCAACAAGCTGTGGCGCTCGTGCCCGGTCGAGGTCGGCCGGCTGATGTGTCGTTACAACCCAATCCTGAACGCGCTCTTAAACCGTGTATGCGGCGTCAGCAAGACACGACCCAAGGTTGCGGTCGTGGCGAGAGCGCGCACCCGAGCCTTGCACTACATTTCGGGTCGATCTTGCACTACAAAGGTCGATTTGACGCCCGAGTTTTGTAGTGGCTATTCTTACGATGTTACGCAAATCTATTATTGTCAGAAATTTACGAAAGCGGGTGACCGGACTCGAACCGGCAACATTCAGCTTGGGAAGCTGACACTCTACCATTGAGTTACACCCGCGCTGGAAATATCGTAACACCCGGCTGCTTGTTGTCCAAGTCGATCGTCCCGGCGGGAACCCGACTGCCCCAATGGCCGATAAGCTCCTGTTTCACAATCCATTAGCCGAAGTGCGGATGATCACTTATATTCAGGATCGGAACATCGGCA
>JAFIFY010000128.1 GCA_020831765.1 Phycisphaeraceae bacterium
GACGAACTGTTCGATCGTGCGGCGGGGCTGGACGAGGCTGAAATGGACGCCTCTGAGGGCGATTCTGCCGCCAGCGCGCTGCGCCAGGCGCAGCGCGCGCGCAGCGCAGAGGGCCGAATTGTCGCAAAAATAGGAAAAAGGCCGGAAAACGGCCAATCTCCTAATCCATTGTCTTGCGTTGACTTGCGCCCAGATTCGCCTGACTTCGTGACGCAAAATAAATGGAGCCGGGGGGAATTGAACCCCCGTCCCGCGATATTGGTTGACTGGCCTCTACGCGTGTAGTT
Source organism: Phycisphaeraceae bacterium (assembly GCA_020831765.1). Lineage (GTDB taxonomy): Bacteria > Planctomycetota > Phycisphaerae > Phycisphaerales > Phycisphaeraceae > JAFIFY01. Next base: position 288 of record JAFIFY010000128.1, read on the forward strand.
CATGTTTTGATCTTGGCTGATGCACGACCATGAACAGCCTTGCATCAACCCAGTCCGGGTGAGGTTTAATCCGCCGACGCCCGGACGGCATCATTGGACGAGCCTGCTAGTTGTTCGCCCCGAACCTGCCACAGGCAAACAGGCTCAGGACGCGGCTGCTAATTAAGCAGCCAGGCGGGCCGGCGCGAAGCCAACCCGGCCGATGACGTCAGTGTCATTGGCACTTGTGTTTTTGCACGTTGATTTACGAGGCCCACGTGCAACCTCGACGCGCCACCAGCCGACTCACGTATCCGGTCGATACCGATCGGCCCCAATTTTCAAACATCTGCCGAACATTATCGCCTGGCCGAGGACGAAAATCCAGTGGCCGCGCGGCGTGAAACGCTCGCTCAGGGGAGAAGCTCTCGGATTCCGATTGGGTATGGGTGACGCTAAACGTCTCCTGAAGCCGCACTTACCCTTCGATCGCCTCCACTTACCGCAGGCCGCACGCCTTGCGGGCTCGGATCAGGACTTCTTCGATTCTTGCTTGCGCGGCGGCCGCGCCCTGCTTCAGGACACGGTCAACCACGGCCGCATCACGAGTCAGTTCTTCGCGGCGTTCCCGGGCCGGGCCGAAATGGGTCAGGAGCAGCTCGAACAGCCGCTGCTTGGCATCGCCATAGCCCATACCGCCGGCGCGATAGTCGCCTGCAAGCTGATTCGTCCCCGGATCATCGCGGCCGGCGATGGCTCGATAAATCTGGAACACGGGGCATGTTTCCGGATCCTTGGGCGCTTCCACCGGTGTTGAATCGGTCTTGATCTTCATCACCACCTTGCGAAGCTGCTTCTCGGGCAGGAAGGGGTCGATGGTGTTGCCGTAGCTCTTGCTCATCTTCTGGCCATCGATCCCCGGCAGCACGGCGGCATCTTCGGGCACGCGGGCTTCGGGCAGCTTGAAAACCTCTCCGTAATAGTGGTTGAACTTCTCGGCGAGGTCGCGGGTGATTTCAATGTGCTGAATCTGATCCTTGCCCACCGGCACAAGATCGGCATCGACGCTGAGGATATCGGCGGCCTGGAGGATGGGGTAGGTATAGAGCCCGATCGAGGCCGGCAGGCCGCGGGCGATCTTATCTTTGTAGCTGGTGGCCTTATCCATCATGTGAGGCGGACATACACACGCCAGCAGCCACGCCAGTTCGTGAACCTGCGGCACATCGGTCTGCAGGTAGATATGGGCCTTCTCGGGGTCGATGCCGAAGGCCAGATAATCGATCGCGGCCTGCCGTGTGTTCTCGCGCAGTAGCTTGGCATCGCGACTGGTGGTCATCGCGTGGTACGTCGCCAGGAAGAGATACATCTCGTGGTCTTCCTGCAGGGCGATGAATTGCCTCACCGCGCCGGCGTAATTGCCCAGGTGAAGCTGCCCCGATGGCTGAATGCCGGAAAGCACGCGTTTCATGGAACGATCGATCTCCTTCCGCCGCGCCCGGTCGCCTCGCAGCGCGGCTGACGGCTCTGGCTGAAAGCGGGTCAGCATACCATCATGCGTTCGGGGCCCGGTTCGCCGGGGTCGTGTCAGACGGAGAGCCCGGGCTTTGAGGATGCGCTTCGGCTTTCGGATTGGTTGCGGGGTCACGTCGTTGGCTTTCGACGTTCTCGGGGGTCCGGAGCTTCCGGGGGTTCTGGAACTTCCGGGGTTCTAGAACTTCGGGGGGCCGGGGTTTGGGGGTGGAGGGGGTAGGATAGATTTGTGGTTCCGGGGCGTTGCCGTCCGGATGGGGGCTTGGGTGGATCAGGAAGTTCATTGAAATGGCCAAGAAGAAGACCATCGCGGCAGGATCCCCTTCCCAGAGGACGCCCCCAGCGCAGCGCCGGGCTCGGAGCTCGACCGCATCGCTACCCGCTGTTCCTGATGCCGAATTGCGCCGCCGCGCCAAGCGTATCGTCGGCGTGTTGAGGCGGCTTTATCCTGATGCTCATTGCGAGCTGGACCACATCAACCCGTTTCAGTTGCTCGTGGCGACGATCCTGTCGGCTCAATGCACCGATAAGCGTGTGAACATGGTCACCCCGGCGCTTTTTGCCCGGTTCCCTGATGCCCGGGCGATGGCGGATGCCGATGTCCGCGAGATCGAGGAACTGGTCAAGACCACTGGTTTCTTCCGCAACAAGGCTCGCAACATCCAGGGTGCCAGTCAGCGGATCGTCGAGGCGTTCGGCGGTGAGGTGCCGCAAACGATGGAAGAGCTGCTGACACTGCCGGGTGTTGCACGCAAGACGGCGAACGTGGTGCTCGGGACCGCGTTCAAGGCGCCCGAGGGTGTTGTGGTGGACACGCATGTCCAGCGGCTGAGTCGGAGAATGGGGCTGACCGAGCGGAGCGATCCGGTCAAGATCGAGCGCGACCTGATGGCGCTGTTTCCCCGATCGCAGTGGGATGAGCTATCGCATCTGATGATCTGGCATGGACGTCGTTGCTGCGATGCCCGCAAGCCGGATTGTGACCGGTGCGACTTGAAGGACAAGCTATGTCCCCGGGTCGGGGTAAGCATTGATGTCGAAGGTAAGGAGTCGAAGCGTAGTGGCCAACGAGGCGTAATGACGTCGGGCAAGACCGGCCGGCGTGGATCTCGCAAGTCGGATGATGGGAACGGCACGGGTCAACGTTCGACAGGCAGGCGTTCGGCGAGCCGATAGATCGCCGATGGTGTGATCAGGAGGTTGCCAAGATGGGGCAGTCGCGAGGTTTGTTGTCCGGGCGATTCATCGGCCGGGCGTTGCGCGGCGGTGGCGGTAAGCGCTTGCGCCGATCGTTGGTCTGTTCGCTTGTCATTGCAGCCTCGGCCGTGGTGGCGGGATGGCCGGCTCTGGGCGATCAGGAATCGCCGCCAACTCAGGCGGCCGCTGGCGACACGGGAGCGCGCCCGGTCGATGCTCCCGCCGAGCCTCGATTGCCCGAAGGCAAGGGGTTGGCGGCGGCGTTTCCAGGTGATCGAGGCATCGAGGCGCATGAGTCGGTGGTCTTTGTGGAGCGTTTTGAAGAAGGTGATCCGCAGGCGATCGCGCGGCGGTGGGGTTTTGCGCGGCATCTGGATCAGATGGCGCTGGATGATGATGTGCCGACCGGTTCCGATGGGGGGCGATCGATTCGCATGACCGCGACGCCTCAGCGGGAGGGCGTTGAGTTGTATCGAACCTTCGAGGACGGCTGGGACACCATCTTTCTTCGCTTCAATGTCAAGTTCGCCGAGGATTACGGGCTGAATCATCACTTCGTCGCGTTGCGCGGCTTCAGGCAACCCACCCGAGTTCCAATGGGTGGCGCGGGTCGGCTAGCGGAAAACCATTTCAGCGTGACCCTGGAGCCGACCGTGACTTCGCGCAATCGGTTTCCGGATGTGCGGCACTATCGACCGCCGGGCATCTGGCAGTTCTATGCGTATTGGCCCGAGATGCGGTCGTGGCAAACGCCCGAGGGCAGACCGGACGGTCGCCCCAATCCGTACTACGGCAATGCGTTTCTGCCCGAGGATCCGGGATTCACGGTGCCGCGGGACCGTTGGATCACCGTGGAGATCATGCTGAAGCTCAACACGGAACCGGAGAAACGGGACGGGGAGCTTGCGTTGTGGGTAGATGGTGAATTGGCGGTGGATTTCGCGCCAGGCACGCCGCGCGGTTTTTTTATGCGGGACCACTTCCGGAACGATCCTGAACATGACCGCGCCCAGCCGTTTGAAGGGTTCCGTTGGCGGCACGACATGGAGGTGAAGATCAATGTGCTCCGCTTACAGAATTATGTTTCCGGGAGGGTCTTTGAGCGGGCGGCCCGGATGGCCGAGGCCAATCCGGAGTGGGGCATCAATCCCGATCGGGCCACGGTCTGGTTTGCCAATGTGGTGATGGCCAGGGAGTACATCGGGCCCATGCAGCCCGTGCCGACCGAACCACCGTCGTAGTGGGCGGGAACACGGCGGCGGGTGGCCATGTTTCAGTCCGGATGCATCAGCAGCCGCGCGGCTTTGCGGCGATACTCCACCAGTCGCGCGACCTGGACCAGTTCTTCCTTCGAGCAGATCACCGGCGCGTAACGCGGATTGTCTTTCTGCAAACGAACCTGATCACCCTCCTGACCAAACCATCTGGCCACCATGCAGCCTTCGCGTGGCGAGTTCTGATCGAAACGGATGAAGACGATCTCGCCATCCCGCGGCGATGAATCGGGTCGGTGGCGGTCCAGCGATTCGAACACCGCATAATCGCCATCCAGCAGGGCGGGATTCATCGAGTCGCCCACGAGAATCACCGCGAAGAGGTGTTCGCCGGTCAGGTCGCCTTGATCGATGTACTCCAGGCCGACACCTGAATCGACGCCGGTTTCCTCGTAGTTGACGGCCAGTCCCGCCGGCGCGCGGTTGATCACCGGGATCACGCCCGGCCCGGCCGGCCGGCTCCGATCGATGCGGCCGGCCCGCCAGCCTTGTTCGAACGCCTCCATGGACAGGCCGAACGCCTGAGCATATCGCTTACGGTCGGCATAGCTGGGCAGCGTGCGGCCATTGACGTGACGCGAGACGGTCGGCCGAGGCAGCCCGGTCCGCTCGATCAGATCAGTGATGCGTAAGCCTTGCTGCTCAAGAAGTTTACGCAGCAATTGTCCGACAGCGGGTGAGGTTGGCGATGCGCTCATGATCCATATTATGGACACTTCGGCATAATAGTCCAGTAGTGGATCACAATTGAATCAACAATGGCTTGACTTCCGATCCAAGTGAGCCATAATTGATTTACCCACCCGCGGCTTCGGGGGCGATTCAGACCTCCTGGCCGCGCCTGCCCGGCCGAGGGAGCGTTTCCCTTGCCGGGTTTTTCTTGACCCATCGAAGATCGCCAGCGGACGATCACACCAGTTCGGCCAGCACGGTATCGGAGATGAAGAGGGCTTTTTCGGACAGGCGGTAATGGCCTTGTTTCCGTTCGATCATCCCGATCTCGATGAGGTGATCGAATGTCGAGCGGCGGGACGCGTCCTCATTCAACAATGAATCAACGATCGATTGGGGCATCCCGTCGATCAGACGCAGCCCAAGCATCAGTCGCTCACCGATGCGGGCTACGGAAGGGAGATGTTCGATATCGATCCGTGGCGGGCAGCCGGACGATGCCAGATAACGGCCGAGTTGGGGCACGTTCTTCCAACGTTGCCCATTGATATGGCTTGAAGCGCTGGGCCCCAGCCCCAGCCAGTTCAGATTGGTCCAGTAGGCCAGGTTATGGCGGCAGTGGTATCCCGGTTTGCACCAGTTGCTGATTTCGTATTGCTTGAGACCGGCGTCGGCCAGACGTTGGCGGACCGTGGCGTAGAAGTCGGCCACGGTGTGATTGTCCAGTGGCTTGAACTGGCCAAGTTCCAATCGCCGCATCATGGCGGTGTTCGGTTCGTAGGTCAGGCTGTAACAGCTCAAGTGCGTGGGCGATAGCTCAGGGTCCAGAATCCGGTCGAGGTCATCCTCAAGCTGCCGGTGCGTCTGGCCTGGAATTCCAAAGATCAGATCGAGATTGATGTTGGTGATGCCCGCGGCGCGTGCGATTTTCACCGCGCGGCGGACGCTCGAGGGTTCGTGCCAGCGCTCCAGGGTCTTGAGAAGCTCGGGCTGGAAAGACTGGGCCCCAATGCTGATCCGATTCACGCCACACTCGACCAGAAGTTCGGCGATGTTGTCGGTCAGCGTTTCGGGATTGGCTTCGACGGTGAACTCCTCGAACGGTCCGCTTGACGCGTGACCCATCGCCAGGCCGCGAAGCAGGCGGGTCAATTCACCGGCTTCGAGAAAGGTTGGCGTGCCCCCACCGACAAAGATCGTTCGTGGTCGCCAGTCGGGCAGATCGGAACGGTTCCGGTAGTACGCCAGCTCATCCAGAATTCGATCGACCAGCGCTGCGTGACGCTGGGAATCGCGATCGACGATGCTGTAAAAATCGCAGTAGTGACACTTGTGGAAGCAGAACGGAAGGTGGATATAGAGGGCCGGGATATCGGCCCTTAGCGGTTCACCGTGATGTTGCCAGATACAGGGCAAGTCTTTAGGATACCTTTCGCGAGTTGTTGGGTTTGAGCGGTTTTCGGGCGGAAAACCGCATTCTGGTGCAAGAACGCCGGCACGCGGTCCCGAGCGTCGTCGTGGTCGCGGGCAGCTTCGCTGAGGGAATATAAGAAATGGATGTCACGCTGGTTATGTTTCGAGCCGACGGCACAAGGCGGGATTTCGATCTGCCCGGCTCGCGCTGGGTCATCGGACGAACCAACGCCTGTGACCTGAGAATTCCCATCTCTTCAGTCTCAAGACAACACTGTGTCCTGGAGGTCGATGCCGACGACAACCTGCGCATTCGTGACCTCGGCTCGAGCAACGGAACTTACCTCAACCAGGACCGGGTTCAGGAGGCGATCGCTTCGCCCGGGGATCAGCTTAGCGTCGGACCGGTGGTTTTTACGATCGTCATTGATGGAAAGCCCGAGAAAGTGCCCGCTGTGCCGACCGTTGTGGAAGCCAAGGGGGCATCAAGCCCTGACGCGAAGACGAAAGGCAAACCCGCTCCCGAGCAACTGGGCACCGATGACGATGAACTGCCCGATGATTTCGGGGAAGTGGAGCTCCAGACGCCCACCGTGGAACTGGATGATCCCATCGCCGCCCTTGAAGCGCTCAATGATGAGGGGGACGAAGACATCGAGTTGCCGATGGTGTTCGATGACGACGATGACGAAGACGCCAAGCGGTGATGCCCCAGGCCTCTCTGGTATCGCGTAAAGCGAATTCTATATTAGACTTATGTTCGTTTTACCGGGTTGGGGCCCGGGCCTGTCTGTCAGGCGGCCGGTTCCTTGACCTCGGCCGGCGCAGCGGGAGTCTTGTTGCCCATGGGGATATGGACCTTGGTGCCACACTGTCGGCAGCGTACGGCTTTCCCGCGTGCCGAGGCCGGCACGGACAGAATGGACTTGCATTGCAGATTCGGGCAGATCAGGCGGACAACCTCGTTGGGCATCGCTTCTTCCTCCGTGTGTCGATGGTTATTCATCGGACCGAAAATGAGGCCACTTTCGCCGGTTCGGGCGAAGTGAACGGACATTCGCGTGTTGCAGCATGCTGGCCGGGCATGAACCGCACGGCTCGGTGGGTTCTCCTGACTTGAACACCGGGACGCCCGTTCATTGAGAGCGATTGCCAATCTTCCGCTGTCCGGGTTCGAGCCTCAGTCGGAAGGTTTGGGGGCTCAGCGGGCTGGGGGCATCGCCCTGCCATCACCTGCTGGGACAGGTCCAGTTGCTCTACGAGGTCGAGCGGGAAGCGCGCGGTCTGGATGAGGTCCAACGCCAGGCGATGCGCGACCAGCAGAGTCGGCCGATCGGCGAAGCGCTGATCGAGTGGTGCGAGGTCCAGGCGGCCGACGCATGACCCAAAAGCCGGCTGGGCGAGGCGGTCCATTGCGTGCTCAACCAGGTCCGGGCGCTGACCCGTTATCTGGAGACGGTCGGCTGGCGATCGACAACAACGCCTGCGAGCACAGCCTGCGCGGCAACGCGATCGGAAGGAAGAACTGGCTGTTCACCGCCAGCCGCGCCGGCTTCCGGGGGCGGCGGCCATGTTCAGCCTCATCAGCAGCGCCAAGCGAAACCAGATCGAACCGACGGCCTATCTCAACGACCTGTTCACCCGACTTCCCGAAACCTCCACCGACAACCTCACCCAGTTCCTCCCCGATCAGTGGCAGCCCCCGGCCTGAACCCATCTCCCGTCGCGATTGTTACGGCTGGTACGGCTTCAGACCAGGGGGATGATGGAACAGCTACGCTCGTAAAACGTCACCGCCCGGCACGGGACGTTGCCATCAAGCACCTGGAGCACGAACAGCCGCAGCGACTGAACCGGCGCGAACATGCGGTTGCGCCAGGTGTACCGCGCCGCCTCACAGGCGTGCCGCACGAGATTGTCGCTGATCAAGTGGACGCCCTGAGACTTGATTGCCGCCGCGATCCGCAAGATACTGGCCATCCTTGGCCTCCTGTATTGTTGCCGCGTGAACTACACCAGCATCGAAGGAGGCCTCGTTTTGCGCAAATGCGCACACCTATCTTGTTATACAAGACTTACGAATTGTCTGACTTAAGTTGATGGCGTTCACTCTCAACCGCTTTTCCGCCCCTTGAATCGGGCTCATCGATCTCCCATATCCGGATGACTCCGTCTGGTCCGTTAGTGGTCAGAGCGTATCGACCGTCCGCTCTGAATGCGACTGAGCCCACTCTGCCTTCGTGAATGAAGCGTTGAACTTCACCACCCGTCACGATATCCCAGAGGCGTGCGGTTCCATCACTCCCGCCTGTGAGCAACCACCGATTGTCCGGTGAGATCACAGCGGATGCAAAATTGTGCTCATATCCGACAAAATCGAGAATATGTCTTCCTGAAGCAACTTCCCAGAGCCGCGCCCTATGCTCCCCCGGCCCCTCAAGGATTGGTGCGAGGGTAGGCCTGCCGGTGGTAATCATCTGCCTGCCGTCGGATGAGACGGCAACAGCAGAGACGGTCCCACCCCCATGGTCCAATCGATGAATCTCATGACCGGTCTCGGAATCCCATAAGCGAGCCGTCCCATCGTCACTGCCCGTAGCGACCTGCGAACTGCCCGAAACAAAAGCGACAGCATTAACCGACTCACGATGGCCGACGAATTGTTGAATAAGTTTTCCGGTTGAAATCTCCCACAACTTCGCATTACCGTTTGCCAACCCGGCAAGAAGTAATCGACCGTCAGGAGAGAAGGCAATCGATCCGGCGATTTCACCGGAGGGCGGAATAAAGCGCCGTAACTCAGCACCTCGCCCGACATCCCAAAGGCGAACTGTAGCATCGGAGCCGGACGAGGCCGCCCGCTTACCGTCCGGCGACCACGCCACCACCGTTGAATAGACAGCCAAGGCACCATCGCGACTGTGCGAGCCGTCAAAGCTCGCCACCGGGCTTCCGGTTAGCGCATCCAAGATTCGAACTCGTCCGCCGGCCCCGAGGAGAAGTTGCGAGCCGTCCGGTGAAAGAGCGGCCGAGGCAATCCACCCTGAATACTGATCAAGGGCAATGATTTTATCGCCGGTTTCCAAATTCCAGAGATGAATTGTATGAGCAGAGTCGGACGCCATCATCAAACGTCCATCGTGTGAGAAGGCGATTATTCCGGGACCACCGAAATCAAGTTGGTAACTTCGGATCGGAGCTCCTGATTCGGCATCGCGAAGTACCATCCAACCCATCTCCGCAGTGATAATGCGATTGCCATCAGGTGAGAAGGCAACTCCGTTGGCACCCGGACTTCCGACTACGATCTGATTTGCCAACCTGCCGGCAAGCAGCTCGATTAGATCAATATTTTTGTCATCATTGACTATCGCAATGCGTTTTCCATCGGGGCTGAATGTCCCCCCCACCCTGTCATCGATTGGTGAGGGTAAAGACTGTTCCTGATCGCCGGTCACAAGGTCAAAAATTCGAAGGCGGGGGCGTAATCCGGCCCTGCCGATGACCATCAGCCGAAGGCCGTCGGGCGAGAATGCCATGCCGTCTCCAAAGGAAACATCCTGGAATCGGTGCAATAACTCTGCAGATTCAGCATTCCAAATCAGGATATTGTAACTTTGAAAACCCCCCATTGATGCGAATATATTGTCTTGTGGTGAGAACAATACCCTGCTCACCGAGGAAGGATGGGCATCGAACCGGTGAAGCTCGCTTCCGGAGTTTACATCCCAGATAAATATCTGCCCATCGTCGCTTCCCCCAACAACCCGATGTCCGCTCGGGGAGAATGCCACCGACGTAATCCTGAGATCATCATCTGCGGCAAGACGATGAAGCGGATCGCCGGTCTCGGCATTCCAGAGTATGGCTGCTTTCCTGCCGGCGGTAACAATCCGTCGGCCATCGCCGGATAGAGCTGCATCCTGTAAACGTCCGAAACCAAACACCCGAGAGGGATCATCTCGAATTACGGGGGCGTCGGCCCCGGGATCGGAAGGGGAGAAAACACCTAGAAAATACGACGACAGCAAGGCCACACACACAAGCGTTCCCAGCAAATACGCTCCGTTGCGATATCTGATATGGCCAATAAAACGTAGAAATGCATAAGATATCATTGAGTATGTACCTCCTAGAGCTATAACCTCACTGATTGTCAATAAAAAGAGGACCTCGTGTACAGCGCACACCCCGTTATCGATGCGACAGCCCTCTCGATTTCGGGCTTATAGCTCCCAATGGTCGCGGCATTGGTCTTTGTCTTGGCAAGTACGTAACGCACGCCCCGGAGTACCTCATTGTGGTCAGAAAGAAGAATATTGGCTGGGTCGTAACTGACTATGGCAGAAGTAACCCAGATATTGTGCGTCTCGTGAATTGTCGGCCCATGAACCATATGTCGACTCCCTCCAAAAACCCGAACGAACAAGCTATCACGATACTGGTCGCAATTACGTCGCTCGATACGTACAGAGAACTGAAGCTGCAATCGTGTGTCGGTTACTAAAATATTTTCTGCTGCATGAAGCGTCGGGATGATCGCATTTGCTCGACCTCTGAGTATTCGCAGTTCGCCACGAGTGAGATTATTCGTAATGATTTGATTCATGTACCGTCTCATGACTGAACGAATTTGCTCCTTGGCCCACTCTTCTGGCGTCATTGCTCCCGGATCGATTGCGCCAATAGTTACGCCAAAACGAGCACGTTCTCGGCCTTCCCTGCTAAAAGTGCCTATTGAAAAATGAATTGATGTTGGCGTATAGTCGACTACACGGAACCTGCACGTATCCCTCTTGCACACGAGGTAGCAAAGCCCCATCGGATCCACCCCGCCCCACATGACGAAGTAGCCGGCGTAGAGGTTGCCGCCATCGACATAGCCCAGCGGGTCACGTTGCATGAAGCGGCCCAGCAGTGGGTGGTATTCGCGGTGCCGGGCGTGGTAGTAGCCCGTCTCAGGGTTGTACCGGTATCCCGCGAAGAGAATCTCGTTCTTCCTCGAAGCCGACCAGGCGACCGTGTTCCAGCCATCGTCCAGCACCATCACCCGCCCATACGGATCGTACAGGTAGCGCTCGACCACGTTCCCGGTCGTCGCATCGATCAGCGCCGTCACGTTCTTGTTGGCATCGACGGTGTAGTAGAGGGTC
>JAFIFY010000137.1 GCA_020831765.1 Phycisphaeraceae bacterium
CTGAATCAGGCAGAGTTCCCATGTCAACCTGGAACTTGAGAAAGAGAGGACACATCATGAAGAGCTTCTTGACGACCATGTGTGCTGTGGCGGTTACCTGTTCCGCCGCGCAGGCCGATGTCATTCACTGGACTTTTCCGCTGGACGGCCTCCAGGAGGTGCCTCCGGTGGCGACCCCGGGATGGGGTGAGGGCCAGATCTGGTTCGACACCACGACACTCGAACTGAGCTGGAACATCACCTATCAGGATTTGATCGGAACCGTTACCGCGGCTCACTTCCATGGGGCGGCCGACTTCGGTGTGAACACCGGCATTCAGGTCAACATTCCGATCAGCGCCAGTCCACTGGTTGGCGGGCCGGTCAGCTTGACTTCAGCCCAGGCTGACGACCTGCTGGCGGGTCTGTGGTATGTCAACATCCACACCAATCAGCATCCCGGGGGTGAGATTCGTGGACAGGTTGTCCCCGAGCCCGCCGCGCTGGCCCTGCTTGGAATCGGTACGGGCCTACTCGTGCTTCGACGAAAGCCGATCGCGGGCCGTTGAAGATCGCGCTTGCAGATGTCCCGGCTTCATACATCGATAACGACTCAGGCACGCTTCTACCGTGCATGGAATGGTGGCGGTAGCGGTGTTTGGTTGAATTACGACCGGCCGAGCGGGCCGGTGCGCCCGCTGCTATAGAGTGCCCGAGTAATCGGCCGCCGACGCTCCGGGGCGCATGCTTGTCTGATGGCTCGTTCCCGGCGTCCATCGGCCATTGATACGATGCGCGCAACGTTCTTCCTGCAACAACAGCGAGCCGGAGTGGAAACTCCAGGCTCGCTTGATTGAATGGTTGGTGGATGGCGACGCGTCGCCTTTTTCATCGACGGCGGCGAAGGAGCATTGCACCGCCCAGCATCATGGCGATGGCCAGTGAACCAGGCTCGGGGATCACCGATGCCCAGGTGGTGCCGATTCGGAACTCATCAAGCAGATATTCGTCGGTCGATTCCAGCAGTGCGGTGCGAATACCCAGCACGCTCATCGAAGAACGATTCGTGTCGCCAGTGTCAAAGACCGAGGAGACCGCCGGCTCGGTCAGCGTGGTCGGATTGATAAAGATGTCCACCCGGTCGAAATTGGCACCGCTATCCCCGGTCTTGGAAACCTTGCCCACAACCAGGTAGGTTTCGTTCACGACGGTATCCAGGTCGTTGAAAAAGGGCCCGCCACTGTTCTTGGCGATCCGGGCGAGGAACCGGTGCGTGGCGCCACTGAACTGATCATGGGCGACGCTGGCCGAGTTCGTCCCTGAGTACGAACCATCCGACAGCCACACCTGGAAAAAATCACGCTCAGTTTCCGCCCCCGCCGTCGGGCTTTGAAAGAGGAAGCTGAAGTAAAACGTATCACTCTGCGGGGCGAACGTCCGTGTTGCCATGTTATTGTTGCTGTCTCCCAGAATCCGCAGCGCTTGGCCGCCGCCGTCGATATTGATATCGCCTCCCGAATAACTCAGGCCCGTGCCCGCAATCGTCGCCGCGGCTTGGCCAGCCCACGCCCCAGTCCAGCCCTGGCCATCATTGGCACCGCTGATCGCGCTGCCTTCGGAATACGTCTCAAAACTCTCGTGGCTCAACAGGGCGGCGGAAGCCGACACCGAAAGCCCGGCCAATCCAACAGCCGCCGCGCACACTCGAAAAGCCGACTTCCTGATCATTATCGCAACTCCCTGAATACCCAAGCGTTAGTTAAACATGAACCACCCCGATGGCGCAATGGTTCCGCCGATGCGCAGCCACAACGGCCCATCAAGAATAACCCAGAAACGGCCGCAGTTCAAGAAAATTATCGCGATTTCGCGGATTTTCTCTGGCAGAGCGATCGGCCCAATTCGAGCCCAAGCCGGCCATGGACAGCCACGCCTAAGCGAAGGGCATGGGACCGTTTTAACGATTTCTTCATAAGTCGTTTTATGAAATATGATTACGGTCCGCAATGGCAGTTGCTCCATCCCGAAGCCCTGCCTGATCAGGCTGCTCGGTGCCAGTCGATTGTTTCCGTGTCGCCGCCCTGTTCCGGTCCACCGCAACGGAAAAACCTTAAAGCCTTGCCATATTCTGAAATCACTGAAAACCGCTCGGCTGGCCCGGCTTGTTGATTGCATTCGCAGAAAATGGGGGTATCCTTAGTTAAGGGCTCGCCCGGCGGAGACGCGGGCGGGCCACTCGACCAGGGATGAGAGACCCTGACTGCTTGGGAGAGTTGAGAGATGAGGTACGGCTTTATCATATTGATGACGGGGATGCTGTTGGTCTGCGCTCAGCCAACCAGCGGCGCGATCATCCACCTCACCGCCCTGCTCAGCGGCGATCAGCAGGTTCCGGCAAACGAGGGCAAAGCGATCGGCATGGCCTCGCTGATCCTGGATACTTCGAACACGACGTTCTCGCTCAATATGAACGTCTTCTTCCTCAACGAGTCAGACCTGCCGGATGACGTCACCGAGCAACTGCATATTCGCGTCGGTGGCCCGGGGGAAGTGGGTGATGTGATCGTCGATTTCGCCGATTTGGGGACGGGCTGGGTACCCCTGCCCGGTTCGGGACTGAACCGCACTGTGGAAAACGTCCCCTTCCCCTCGGCTTACTTGCAGGCGCTTCAGGCCGGGAATCTTTACTTGAACCTGAAAACGAAGGCTTTTCCTGATGGTGAAGCGCGCGGCCAGATCGTTCCTGAGCCCACGAGCTTGGCGCTGCTTGGTCTGGCCGGTCTTGCGTGCGCACTGCGGCGACGCCGAAGCTGACCATTCGGACCGCTCATGGCCGGCTGGCGTCTGAGTCGGGGGGATGAGCCGACAGGGTAAATAAGATTTGCGGCGATCGCCGGTAACCGAGACAAGCACTCTCATGGAAGCATTCGGAGAAAGGATCAAAGAAATGAGGATTGACAGGCTCACGATGGCTCTGGCGGGGGGGACATTGGCCGTGACACTAATGGCTTCATCGACGCACGCCGCGATCGTCTTTTATAACTTCGAGTTGGGCGGGGGCACGACACTGGCTCCCGAGACTGTAAATTCCAATGTCCAGGCGTCCGCCTGGGCCCCCGGTGACAACGGCAACCTTGATCAGTCCACCAGCCAGAACAAACAGGCGCTGGATATTCGGGCCATGCCGATCGGTACATCGACGGAGGTTGACGCATTTGACAACGGGTCCTATGCAACCATTACCTTGGCCCCCGACCCGGGTTGGGAGATCAACTTTGAATCCATGGTGTTCGACTATGTGGCCGGAGGCTCCGCCGGCGTTCGATCACTTTTCGTTCGTTGGAGCCTTGATGACTTTGCGGACAACCTGTTCGCCGCCGATACGACAACCAGCACTCAATCCACCGGACCGATCGACCTGAGCGGCTTTGTCGGCATCAACGTGCCGGTGGAGTTTCGCATCTACACCTTCAACGATGACGGCAACACCGCACGAAGCGTGGTCATTGATACTTTCCAGATCAACGGCACTGTTGTGCCCGAGCCACTTTCGGCGACGATGCTGGCCCTTGGCGGGCTTGCCCTGCTTCGGCGACGATCCGTGCGTTGAGACTATGCGCAAATTCCGTCCCCGATTCGCGATCCCTTCATCCGTCTCTTAAACCTGTGCCCGATGCGATGCCTCGGAACTCACCGCGGTGATTTCGCCCGCGCTGTCGTATTTTCACCTCAAGAATAAGGCAGACACGCACTTTGCCTCTCTGTAGAATCATTCGCCAAGGCTTTTCAGTCGTGCCCCACTCGCCGCTGCCAATCGGCCGGCGTTGGGTCGGATCGATATCCCCAGCCATCCCAGGAGCCGTCGAATGAAACATCGAAACCACCTTGCCACACTTGCCGGATGCCTGATCGCCGCGCTTACCGCCATGCCGTGGCTGGCCGATGCCCGCGCTGATGAAGCGCGTGCCACGGTCGAGCGGCGCGATATCGAGCCGGAGGGGTATGCCGAGCGAGCCGAACAGTTCCGATCATTTCTGCGCGGCGATGGGATGATTGGCCGCCTTTCACGTCCGGTCTGGTCGGATCACACCAAGTACCTCTGGCCCGTGGTCCTGGCGATTCTGGATGAGGGTCCGGAACATCCGCACTTTCAAGAAGCCGTGAAGGTGATGAATCATGGCGCCTATGCCGGGACCTGGGTCGAGGAGCGCTGGAACAAGCGGGTGAAGTACAACCGCGAGTTCTTTCACTTCGCCGGACAGGGCATGGCCCGCCTGCTGATCGATCATCGCGAGCACTGGGAAGCCGATGAACTGGCTGAGATTTTCCGCATCGCGGTCCCCCACGGCGGGCTTCGTGCTTTTGAAATCGGCACGGCCAACCATCGGACCATGTCCATGACCAACAGTTACCTGGTCATGCAGGAAGCGGCCAAGGCGGGTGTCAACGGCGCGGCAGCGCTTCGTAATCAAGCCCGGCAGCAGATGATCGACTTCGCCTACCGCCTCTTTCATCACGGAATGCCCGAGTGGGACAGCAGCACGTACTACGCCTTCACCATGATCGGATTCATGAACGTGTATGACCTGGCCGATGATCCGGCCATGCGCGAGCTGGCCGGCGCGGTGCTCGACTGGCTGACGGCCAATTATGCCCTCAAGTACACCCAAGGCGTTTTCGGCGGACCGGAAAGCCGAGGTGGATCGGCCCACCGAAGCGTCAACGCGATCACCGATCAGCTTGGCTATCTGTGGTTCGGTGATGCGCCGATTGAAACCGAAGACCTTGGCGGCAGTGCGGCCTATGTGGGCCACATCCTCGGGGCGCGTTTCAGACCGGACCCGATCGTGGTCAACCTGGCGCGCAAGACGGTGGAGATGCCGTTTACCTCCTACGGGTCCAGGCCGACGACGCCCGTCGCCGAACGGCCCAATTTCGCCCGCGAAATCTTCCATGTCGACCCGCGCTTCACCCTCGGGACCATCTTCGAGCGGCGGGATGGCTGGCATTACGCGGCCAATCAGCAGGTGACGTGGAAACTGGCGGTCCGCGGCCGTGACGGCGCTCGAACCCTGAACGGCGCCGGCATGACCCGGACCCATTCCCATACTTCCGGGCGCGACCCCTGGACACAGGTCGGCCAGCATGAGGCGACCCTGGTCCAGATGAGCCTGCTCCTGCCGGACGCCCAGGTTCGCGATGATCTGACCAACCGGACCGGCAGCTACCTGGCTTACCCCAAGGATGCTCCCCCGGTGGAACGTCAGGGCATCCTGTTCTTCGACTGGGACGGCACCTTCATCGCCGCGCGGCCGATCAACGGAGATTTGAAGTATCACGAGGAACCGGCCAACGACAGGCTGATCGTGGAAGACCAGGCGACCGAAGGTCAGGTCTGCGGTTTCGTGATCGAGGCATCAAGCGATTTCGATTCACTCGAAGATTTCCAGGATGCCATCCTGCAACGCACTCGCCTGGACCGCACAGCCCTGCAGGACGAGAGAACGATCAGCTATACCAACCTCAAGGGCCGGGTCATTCGCATGCGGTACATCACCGACGACTGGCACTACGAGTATTTCACGCGGACCGATCGCGTCGAAGGCCCGGGGCACGGGCGACAGGCGGCATTGTGGGTCGATGGCCGGCGACTGGACCTGGACAGTCCATGGCCGATCTTCGCCTCGCCCTACCTCTACGCCGCGAGGGGCGAACTGCGCATCACCGATGGGCGTGATGGCCTTCGAATCACGGTCGATCGCCAGGGCAATGTCACCCGTACTCGCTGGCCCCAATCGCAAGCCGTATCCGACGACTATGCGACGCGATTTTACCGATGATGCACACACACTTGTTCGGCGCACGGCTGCATCACGTTCCGATGCCCGGTTGATCGTCCAGGGGCGGGAGTCAGCTCCCGATCATGCCGAGGAACAAGGCCGAGCCGACCAGCAGAAACACGGCGGAAACGAGGACGATCAGCCATTCGCCCTCGATCTCACGCTCGAGGCATGCCTCTTCGGGATTTTGCGGATTGTAATAAACCTCGACCTGAGCCCCGACCGGATAGCGCTCCAGCCGTTCCCGCGCCGGCGTGCCCTCGGAGGTGTCGTAATTGCCGCCCAGCGCCACCACATCGCTGGTGTAAGTCACCCCATCGACGCGGTAGCTATACTGAATCCGGGAAGTCTGGATGGTGATTCCACCGTCCAGTCCGCGATGGGCGCGGTGGGTGTCGTGGTAGGAATCCAGAATCTGCCCGACGGTGCCGGGCCAGTCCAAGGCGGCTTCCAGCTTTCGGCGAAGCAGATGGTGGCGAATCACCGCGAACACCGATGCGCCCATCATCAGCAGGCCCATCAGCCGCTCCGGCCGTTCGAGCAAGCCGCTCAGACCGATCTGCAATCCATCGATCACCATTGGATACCACTCCCTCGGTTTGGTATCGGAAATCCGAGCCCGGTTCTTCACCCCCTGAATGGCGGGGCGAGGCGCTCACTCGTCGACGATGGGCATGAGGACGGTACGTCCATCCACGCGATGGACGGCGAAGATCGCCTCATCGCGCGTATAGCCGCGCCCGTTGTCCAGAGGTGACAGATCGATCTTGCGTTCCTGCTCGAACCAGTGGACGACCTGGCCACGCAAGGTAAACACGACCAGGCAGATGCCATCGGATGTGGCGATCGAGGTGCGGGCATAGGTCGGCCAGTTCCGGCCCAGGACCGTCTCCAACCGCTCTGGCCCTGTATACGGGGCAAAGAAATACACCCGATCCCATGCCGCCGTGGGAAGCAGCGTAAAGTCGATCTTCGAAACATCGGCACTCAACCGAAGCTCCAGATCGACCGAAAGCGCACGATCCTGTCGCACCGGGTGACGCCAGTTGATGAACACCACCACCATTGCCATGGCCAGGAGAAAGACCAACGCGCGGCGAGACCAGGTCGAACGCCTGCTTGTCGGCTTTTCACCTCGAGCCGGCGAGCCCGGCGACTTGTCTTGATCGGTCGGCGACATACCGACATTGTCACCATCCCGCCGTCGAACGGCAAGACCCAATGACCGGCAATTCACCAAATGGTCCCGCCATGGTACATCTATTCGTATACTGACCCCCAAACCCCCGGAAGCTCGTACCTCCGGGAAGTTCGGCCCCGGGAAGTTCGACTCCCGGGAACTCAGACGGAGACTGTTCAGTGACATCGATGATGCAACAGGTGGAAGTGCTCCGCGCCGCGTGCTGTGTGGCGGGGCTGGACAGGAACGTTGATGAACATGAGCGGGCCGTTCTGGAACGGCTGGCCCGTAAGATCGGCGTGGGTGGCTCTTCCCTCACCGCCATGATCAAGCGGGCCGAGACTGATCAGGGTTTCTTTCAGGAACAGTTCCGCTTCCTCAAGGCGGATCCGGATTTCGCCATGAACGTCCTGTTCGAGGTGGCCATCGCCGATGGCAAGCTGGACATGGAGCAGCGCGTCGTCCTGCATCACTTCGCCCAGGTGCTGGGCATGAGTGATGAGCACTTTGATGAATTGCTCAACGCGGCCGAGAAGAAGGGCCGCAAGTCCTGATCAGCCCGAGTCAGTAGCTGTGCTCGCCCAATTGCGTCTTGCCTCGGAAGACCCAGTAGATCGCCGTGGTGTAGGCCAGCACGCAGGGCATGCCCAGCAGCGCGATGATCAGCATGATCTCCAGCGTCTTGAGCGAAGACGCGTCGTTGTAAATGGTAAGACTGTTGCTCGCGTCGGCGGCGTTGACCAGGAGGTTGGGGAAGATCGCCACGCCGAACAGGAAGACGAAGGCGGCGATGGTGCAGCAGGAAGAGACGAAGGCATAGAAGGGCCGCTTCAGATGAATGGCACGGGGGATGTTGGCGATCGCCAGAACATTCAGAATGACGATGATCCAACCCCACCAGAGGTCACGAAGATTGGCCGTGGCGTTGGGCAGCGTCAGCAGTGTGACCACGGTGGTCAGGGCGTACATCAGGAGAAAAACGAAGAATGTGCCCCACATCCACTTGTGCATCCGCGCGTGCAGTTGGCCATCGGTCTTGAGATACAGGAAGATCGAGCCGTGCATGGCAAAGAGGCTCAAGGTCATCAGCCCGACGAGTAGCGGATACGGCGTGAGCATGTCAATGACGTTGCCGGTGTAGTTGTGGGCCGGATCGAGCGGAATGCCGATCATCGCGTTACCCACCGCCACGCCAAAAAGCAGCGCTGCAAGCGATGAGCCGAGAAAGAACGCCGTATCCCAGCTTCGCCGCCAGAGACGGCCCGGTCGCTTGGAGCGGAACTCCATCGACACCGCCCGGAGGATCAGGGCGAACAGCAGCAACATGAACGGGATATAGAAAGCCGAAAAGACCGATGCGTAAACATTGGGAAACGCGGCGAACATGGCCCCGCCGAACGTCACCAGCCACACCTCGTTGCCATCCCAGAGCGGGCCGATCGAGTTCATGAATATCCGTCGCTCATGATCATCGCGAGCGATCGGATGCAGCATGCCCACACCCAGGTCGAACCCGTCCAGCATGGCGTATCCGGCCAGCAACACGCCCAGCAGCAGGAACCAGATCAGGCATAGGGTTTCGTGTTCCAATCCGGTCATGGCCGCGCCTCCTGTTCATCGTCCCTCGGATCGCGCTGGGCCTCATCCTCATGTGCCGCGGTCAACGAGCCTTCGCCCCGCTTGAGCCCGCCGGCCGCCATGAAGAAGCCCGGCTCGTCGGACTCGGCCGCGCCCGGCGAGTCTCCCTCTTCGACGGGTGGTCCTTTCTGAATCTTGGTGTTCAGGACGAACACCCAGACCATCCCCAGAAGCCCATAAATCAAGACGAACATGATCATCGAGCCCCACACCATGGCGGCCGTCACATTGGGGCTGGTGCTGTCGGCGGTGCGAAGGCCATCCACCGGTCGGCTGAAGTCCGCGGTGGCGTACTGCCGGAGCACTTCGGGATTCTGCCTCGCTTCCATGACGATTTCATGCCGCGGGTACACCGTCCAGGGCTGGCGGCCGACCTCGGCGGCGATCCAGCCAGCCTGATTGGCAGCGTAAGCCGGAAGCACACTCAACACCAGCAGCCAGAGCAGCCATCGCTTCTGATGGAGGGTGCCCCGGACGTTGAAGAAAAGAGCCAGGCCCGTGACCAGGATCATCGACAAGCCCAACGCCACCATCAGATGAAACATCGTGAAGGGCAGGAAGGTCGGCGGCCGATCACTTTCCGGAAAGCGATCGAGTCCGACCACGGGCGTGGTGGTATCGCCATGGACGAGAAAACTGAGCATGCCGGGAATGCGAACGGCGTAATCAAGCCGCTGCTCACGGTCATTGGGGATGCCAAACAAGGCGATGGGCGAGCCCCGGTCCGGGTCGGTGGTGTAGTGCCCCTCCATGGCGGCCAGTTTGGCCGGTTGCTCGCGGGCCACGACCTTGGCCGAGGAATGGCCGGAAAAGGGCGCGGCCAACGCCGCCACAAAACCCAGGATCAGGGCGACTTTCATCGATTCACGCGCAAATCGCTGATGCCGGCCGCGAAGCAGATACCACGAGCAAATGCTCAGTACGAAGAAACTGCCCAGGATCAACGCGCCGATCCAGACATGAACCAGCCGGTCCATCGAAGACGGGTTGAACACCATCGCCCAGAATTCGACGATCTCGGCCCGCATCACCGGCTCACCATCGAGAATCCACGGCTCCCCATCACGCATCACCTGCACCACATGGCTGCCCGCCGGCGTCTGCTGCCAGCTATTGGCGATCACGATCCAGACCGATGAGAAGATTGAGCCAAGACTGACCATCACGGTGCTGAAGAAGTGAACCCCCGGGCTGACGAGCTTCCAGCCGAACACCATGACCGCCAGGAAGCCCGACTCCAGGAAGAACGCGAAGATGCCCTCGGCGGCCAGGGCCGAGCCGAACACATCCCCGACGAAGCGAGAATAGCGCGACCAGTTGGTGCCGAACTCGAACTCCAGCACGATGCCCGTGGCCACACCAATGGCGAAGGTCACCGCGAACATCGTCACCCAGAACTTCGTGAGGCTGAGCCAGAACACATCACGGGTGCGCAGCCACCGGAACTCGAAGATCACCAGCATGATGCCCAGACCGATGGTCAGCGGCGGAAAGAGATAGTGGAATCCAGCGGTGAACCCGAACTGGATTCGGGCGAGCATGGTGGCATCGAGTTCCATCGCGACCTGACCTCCGATCGAGAGCGGATAGTGGACATCAAAATATCTCTTGATCTTCTTATGGGCAAGCGAGCGCGGCGGTCTCCAGATGCCGGTCGCCACCGGGGCAGAACCCAGCCCCTTGACACGATGTACCTGTTGCAACAAAATACCAACCAGCAGTGACACGCCAAACCGATACCAGACACCGAATCGAAGCGTTCGAGCGGCTTTGCCGGTCCAGGGGTTTGCCCTTGACCGCCCACCGCCGCGCTGTCCTTGAGGTCATGCTGGATCGAAATGATCACCCCACCGCCGATCAGGTCTTTGAATCGGTACGGAATCACCTGCCGGGCATCTCACGGACTTCGGTCTATCGCGTCCTGGACATGCTGGTCAAAACCGGAACCCTCAGTCGCGTCTCCCATCCGGGCGCGGCGACCCGATACGATGCGGGCATTCACCAGCATCACCACCTGATCTGTTCCCGGTGCGGTCAGATCGTCGATCTGGATGATCCGACGCTGGACCAACTGTCCTTGCCCGATGTCGGCAAGCGCGATTTCAAGATCAGCGGCTACAGCGTCCAGTTTTACGGCTTGTGCGGCCAATGCCTCGATTCGCCCGACCAGCCGCCAGGCTCTCCCGCCGCGCCGGATTCATAGCCAACCCGCCGGGGAAATCGACGGAATCGAACAAACCCAATCACCCTTCCAGATCACCAGGAGTTGAACATGACCGAGAAGAAACAGCAACTGACCACATCCGCCGGCATTCCCGTTGGCGACAACCAGAATTCCCTGACCGCCGGGCCGCGCGGGCCCCTGCTGGTCCAGGACTGGCAGCTCTTTGAGAAGCATGCCCACTTCAACCGCGAGCGCATCCCCGAGCGCGTCGTCCACGCCAAGGGGTCGGGCGCCTACGGCACCTTCACCGTCACCAAGGACATCTCCAAGTACACCCGGGCGAGCATCTTCAGCAAGGTCGGCAAGCAGACCGAATGCCTGCTCCGGTTCTCCACCGTGGCCGGCGAGCGGGGCGCGGCCGATGCCGAACGCGATGTGCGAGGCTTCGCCCTCAAGTTCTACACCGATGAAGGCAACTGGGACCTGGTGGGCAACAACACGCCCGTGTTCTTTGTTCGCGATCCCTACAAGTTCCCCGATTTCATCCGCACCCAGAAGCGCGACCCCAAGACCAACCTCCGCAACCCGACAGCCATGTGGGATTTCTGGTCGCTCTCGCCCGAAAGCCTGCACCAGGTGACCATCCTCTTCTCCGATCGCGGACTGCCGGCCAGTTACCGGCATGTCAACGGTTACGGAAGCCACACTTACAGCTTCATCAATGACAAGAACGAGCGGTTCTGGGTCAAGTTCCACTTTAAGACCATGCAGGGCATCAAGAACCTGACCGACGCCGAAGCCCAGGCCATGGTCGGCAAGGATCGCGAGACCCACCAGCGTGATCTGTTCAACGCCATCGAGAAGGGTGACTTTCCCAAGTGGCGATTGATGGTGCAAATCATGCCCGAGGCTGACGCCGAGAAGACGCCCTACAACCCGTTCGACCTGACCAAGGTCTGGCCGCACGGCGACTATCCGCTGATCGAAGTCGGCATCATGGAACTCAATCGCAATCCGGAAAACTACTTCGCCGAGATCGAGCAGTCGGCGTTCAGTCCGGCCAACGTCGTGCCCGGCATCAGCCACAGCCCGGATAAGATGCTTCAGTTCCGCATCTTCGCTTATGCCGATGCCCATCGCTATCGACTGACGACCAACTACGAATCCCTGCCGGTGAACAAGCCGCGCTGTCCGTTCGCCACCTACCACCGCGACGGCACCATGCGGCACGATGGCAACGACGGCGGCGCGGTCAACTACGAGCCCAACAGTTTCGGCGGCCCGACCGAAGACCCGAGGTTCAAGGAGCCGCCCATGAAAATCTCCGGCGATGCCGACCGCTATAACCATCGCGAAGGCAACGATGACTACACCCAGGCCGGCAATCTCTACCGCCTGATGAACGATGATCAACGCAAGCGACTGCACCAGGCCATCGCCGGAACGATGCGCGATGTGCCCAGGGAGATCGTCGAACGCCAGATGGGGCACTTCGAGAAGGCCGACCCGGCCTATGCCCGGGGTGTTCGGGAAGCACTCGATGCGCTCAAAGGTG
>JAFIFY010000138.1 GCA_020831765.1 Phycisphaeraceae bacterium
CGCCGACTCACCAGCAGCAAGCCACCCAGCGCCAGCATGCCCAGGGACGCCGGCTCGGGCACGGCGGTCAGGCCGACGCTTGGCCGCTCAAACCCGAAATTCTCGAACAGGACGAAGGCATCACGAAGCGACACCTGTGCATCACCGGTGAAGTCACCGGATGCCCATCCGGCTTCGGTGCCCAGATTGGCCTGAAGCAGGGCAAGGTCGTCATCGTCAACCTTGCCATCGAGGTTCGCATCGCCGAACTCGGTGTGAAGGATTGTGTGAACCAGAAACCGCACATCCTCGATATCCAGGCGGCTGTTGCCCGAAAGATCGAACCGGATGAACTCATCATCGCGGCCGGACCAGACCGGCTCGTCATTTTCATTCAACTCCCATTGAACACCATTGAGCATCGGGTCTTCGTGGGCATAGAGCCGAATCTTGGCGAAGAGCGCATCAATGTCGTCGGCATCCGTCACGCCATCCAGATTGAAATCACCGGCGCGGCGGACATTCAGCCTCATCGAGCCGGAATTGGGGTGGATGGAGTAGAAGCCGAAGGGTGTATCGCGATCGCTGGACTGGTTGCTGTCCAGCAGAAGGTTCTGTTCTTCGGTATTGGCGGGGTTTCCGGCGAAGGTCGTACCACCGGAGATCGCGATGAAGTAGGTTCCCGCCGGCAGTGGGGTGAACTGATCCCAGTCCGTCAGCGGATCGCCCGAGGGATGGGGCAATGCGCCGGGAATCAAGGCGATCTGGCTCAAGTTGTTGAAGCTGCCGCCGGAGTTGGTGAAAGTTGCCCAGAAACGGGTGTCCTCTTCGCCGTCGGCGGGTGGATCCTGTGAACCATTGGTGCGCTGGTAGTTGAGCTCGATGATGGTCAGAGGATTCAAAATCTGACGCAGCCGTGAGGCGATTTCCTCATCGGTTGGCGGAGGGGGAGCATCTTCGGGCTGGTCGGGCCGTATGGTGACCGGCGGCTGATACGGCTCGTTGTAGCCGCGCACGGAATTGTTCATCAGGACAAAATTGCCCTGGTCATCATAGATGGCCATGTTCGAATTACCGCCACCGAACCCGACCATGCCGCCACCGAAGCCGAAGATCGAATCCTCGCCGAACGTATCGAGGATCACCGGTGTGACACCGTCATATTCGAACTTGTACCAGTGCAACGAAGCCAGGGAGAAACCGCCGAACGCCGGAGTCACAAACGCAAGCGCTGAGTCCCCGATCTCGATCGGCCCCTCGTAGATTTCGTTGTTATCCCAATTGTCGAAATTGAATGAACCCGGAGGACCGTAATCCTCGGGCGTGGTCACGTTGGCCGAGGCGATGCCGAAGGGCAGCATGGCCGCCACGGCGAGGATCGAAGACCGCTGATGCATTGTTCTTTTCCTTTCTCAAAGGTGACACACGTTCGTGTCATCCATACTCCAGCATGATTTGGGCCCGGAACACAGGGACTGGGGCTACCCATTACGGGAGCGGAGCTCGATTCAGGCGGTAGTTGTTCGCCGGCGGCAGGTTGTCCGTCCGGCCGAACCAGAAAATCCGCAGGCGACGGTCAAACGTCTCCGGGTTATTCGCATCAATGCCAGGCGGATTGGGGTAGGGGATGAAGGGGATCGCCTCATCGTCACCCAGCCAAGGCTGGGTTGAAGCACTGCCGTCGGCCATGGTCAGATTGAGATTCTGACGATGCCGCGTGTGCCGTGTCCGGATAAAGTCGGTCACGCTGTCGAACACCATGTCATTCACGTCGCTGACCAGCGGGCCGCCGGGCATGCCACCCACCGGCATGCTTCGCTTGCCGCCGGCGGACTTAAGCCGCACCGCCACCACCTTGCCATCACCCAGAAGCAGCGTGGATGAGGGCTGTTCCATGGAGTCATAGTGCTTGTACTGACGCTCGAAGCCGATGCCACCGACCGGTGGACTCGGCAGTCGTCCCGGGAGATCGGCATTCATCGCATAACTTCGCTCGAAAGATGCCAACGCCCCG
This sequence comes from Phycisphaeraceae bacterium, assembly GCA_020831765.1. Lineage (GTDB taxonomy): Bacteria > Planctomycetota > Phycisphaerae > Phycisphaerales > Phycisphaeraceae > JAFIFY01. The sequence continues at coordinate 1,994 of JAFIFY010000138.1, forward strand.
GAGTTATTCACCTGGGCCTGCGGACATTCAAATGCCGTACCAAGCAGATACTCGTGAGCCGAGGAGAAAGTCAATTCACTGGCCGACAGGCTCGAACCGGTCACCAGTTCATAGACTGCCGCCTGCCAGGGAATCACGGTCTGAGGGTTAGGCTGCTGGATCGGCGCTGGAAACCACTGGCCGTTCTCATTGGCGTAGCTCACCAGGCCGATGCCCATCTGCCGGGCATTGGAAAGGCAGACGGCATTTCGAGCCGCATCCCTGGCCATACCCAATGCGGGAAGCAGGATGCCGATCAACAGCGCGATGATCGAAATGACCACCAGAAGTTCGATGAGTGTGAAGCCGTCAGGGCGGCGGGGCGGGCGTAGTCTGTCGGCCAACCGGGTTGATCTGCCGCCAACCGTTCCGGCCGTCGGAAATGATTTGGTGACCAGTCGTGGGGACGAGGAACGATCTGAACCATTCATTGTCTTTTGGCCTCCGTTAGTTCAGGCTCTGGCGAGAGCAAAACTTCTACAGGCCCCTGGCCCCCGACCCCCGAACACCCCCTCAACTCCCCCCTTGTAAGACTTCCCGGCTCCTATAACGAGACGAAAAAGCACTTCTTCCCCAACGAAACAGGGCGGAAATTGCTGGAACTAAAGCTGTTTTGCAGACACGCGACCTAATGGCAATCCACGGACCCTGATAGAGTATTGCCACAAGACGTTGCTATGTCAATGCCTTTTCGCAAAATTCTGGGGATTTTTCTTAGATTGTTTTCTGGATGCTCTGTGTCACGGCACCTTTCGAGGCTGACGTTTCGACTTCGGAATTGCGTACCCGATCATCGAAAACTTACCCCACCCGCCGCGCCACATCCGACCAGTTCACGACGTTCCACCAGTTTTCGATGTATAGAGCGCGGCGGTTCTGGTACTTCAGGTAATAAGCGTGCTCCCAGACATCGAGCGTCAGCACGGGGATGGCGGCCCAGGTGGTCAGTTTCTGCTGGTTCTCACCTTGAATAACCAGAAGCCGGTCCGAGAGCAGGTCATGGACCATCAACCCCCAGCCGCCACCCTCGACCGCCGCCGCAGCAGCGGAAAAATGAGATTTCATCTTCTCGAATGAGCCAAAAGAGTCATTGATGCGATTTCTCAGCTCGCCCTCCGGCTCGCCTCCGCCACCGTTGCTGGCCGGGGCCATGTTCGCCCAGAAAATGGTGTGCAGGGCGTGTCCGCCGCCATGGAAGGAAACCTCGCGGCTGTAGTGCTTGACCAGGCCGAAGTCGTCCGCCTCCCGGGCCTTCCTGAGGTTTTCAAGCGCCGCGTTCAGCCCTCGCACATACGCGGCGTGATGGGCACCGTGATGGAGGCGCATGGTCTGCTCATCGATATGTGGCTCCAGGGCATTGTGGGCATAGGGAAGGTCGGGCAGGACGTACTGGCCCTTGTCACGGTCAAACCCGGGGAGAAGGGTCGCCGCCGCGCCCGCCGTGCCGCCCGCCGCCACATCAGCCCGGGCACCCGTTGCCGCGCAACCCGGCTGAACCATCATCACGCCCGCCGCCGCCAGACTCATCGCCCCGATGACTTCTCTTCGATTCATGGATAAAGCTCCCATGTGAGTGTGATCCGTGCACCAACGCCAACGCCGGTCGTTCTTGCGATCCTATTCACAACCTGCCGCTGCGTCGAGCGTTCCGGTCCGGACTTTCGCCATGAACAGGTCAAACCCCGGCGAATGTGGGTCGCCGAAGACTTCGGTTCAGCCAGCGAAGTGGTGGCCATGCGGCAATGAATAACCGAGAGCGACCCGGATACGTGATCGTCCGCGCCAACGACCGGCCCTTCCGCCGCGGCCGCCCCCATCACGGATCGCCGGTGCCAGACCGCCGATCAGCCGGGCAGCATCTTACCGGTGGCCAGGAAGTTCCGGTGCAGTTCGAAGCATCGGTCCAGATCATGACGGATGTGGCCCATGGTCGCGGTATCCAGGTACTGGTGCAGGTAATCGCGATACATCGGGTGGGCGCACTGGTCGATGATCTTATTGGCCCGCTCGATCGGCCCGAGGCCGCGAAGGTCGGCCAGGCCCTGGTCGGTCACCACGATCTGCACCGTATGCTCGTTGTGATCCACATGGGTACACATGGGCACGATCGCGCTGATGGCCCCGCCCTTGGCCACGCTCGGGGCCACGAAGATGCTCAGGTAGGCATTGCGCATGAAATCGCCCGAACCGCCCACACCGTTCATCAGCGATGTGCCGCAGACATGCGTCGAGTTGGCGTGACCGTAGATGTCCACTTCCAGCGCAGTGTTGATCGCGATCACCCCCAGTCGGCGGATGACGCCCGGATTGTTGCTCAGCTCCTGCGGGCGCAGCACGATGCGCGGCGAGAAGAAATCCATGTTGTCATAAAGCCGCTGAAGCTGGGGCTCGCTGAGCGTGAGGCTTGTCGATGATGCGCCCAGCACCGAGCCGTTCTGCATCAGATCGACCAGCGCATCCTGGAACACTTCCGAATACATATAGAAGGGCGGCACATCCTCGCTCTTGCCCAGACCCGCCATCACCGCGTTGGCCACGTTGCCGACGCCCGATTGCAGCGGCAGGAAGTCCGGTGGGATGCGGCCCAGACGCAGCTCATCGATGAGAAACCGCACCACATGACCGGCGATGGCCTCGCTGGCTTCATCCGGCGCGGAGAAGGGCGGCACGCCATCACCCTCATCCGTCCGCACGATGCCCACGATCTTCTTCGGATCGACCGAGGCGAAAGGCGCACCCATCCGCGACAGGGGATGGTGGATCGGAATCGGACTGCGATTGGGCGGCGGCGGCAGGATGGCCACATCATGCATCTCGCCCAGACGCTTGGAATGATGCTGGTTGATCTCGATGATCACCTTCTCGGCATGGCGCAGGAACGTGGGGCTGGCGCCCGAGGAGGTGCTCATGTAGACGCGGCCGTCGCTGGTCACATCGATCGCTTCGATGACGGCATAGTCCAGCTTGCCGAAGAAGCCGAACGCCACCATCTGGGGCAGATGCGACAGGTGCATGTCGATGAACTCGGTCTCCTGCTTGTTGATGCGCTTGCGCAGTGTCCTGGAGCTCTGATAAGGAGCACGCCAGGAGATCGCGTCGGCCTGGGCCATCAGCTCATCAAAGGCATCGCCGGTCGAAGCTCCGGTGAGCACGCGCACACGGAATTTTTCGCCCCGCGATGCGGCCTCCTTCGCCTTGGCCGCCAATGCGCGTGGCACGGCCTTGGCGGCTCCGGCGGGCGTGAACCCGGAAAAGCCGATGGTCGAACCGGCATCAATCATCGCGGCGGCTTCTTCAGCCGAAAGTTCGGGAAACCGGCAACTGGCCGACGTCAGCGCTGCATTCATCATCAAACTCGCTTACAAAATCTGACTACAAGGCGACCGTTGGAGCGATCGCCTGTCCTTCACCCGGTCACCCGGCATGTCGGCCGGAGACATCCTGACCGCCGGATGGACCACATTCTTCCGAGGCTCGGCATAACTCACCGGCCTCGCACAATAAAATCGAACCATCATCGCGGCGCAGCTTCAGGCGCCCTTGCGGGTCGATGCCCAGAAGCACTCCGCGCTGTCGTCTGTCGCCTTGACGAATCACCACCGGCTCACCCCGCCAGGCCAACCGTTCCTCGATCGCCTGGTGCGATTCGGGATCGAGATGGCCGCGCAGGCCCGCGGGCAATCGACGTTCAAGCTCGGCGGCCGAACGCTCGATCAGTGCGTCGATCGGCAGCCGTGCCCCGGTCTGGGCCAGGATCGTCGTGGCCGCGGGCTTGCCTTCCTGCTCCCGCACGGCCAGCGTGCCCAGCAATTGAAGATCGAACGCCACGTTGATGCCCACCCCGATCGCCAGCACATCATCCGCGCCCGCCGACGGCGCCTGCCATCGTTCGCAGAGAATACCGGCGATCTTCCCGCCGTCGATGAGCAGGTCGTTGGGCCATTTGATTCCAACCTTGACCCACGGGCATCCGCCGGAGACCTCGGTCAGCACGGTCTCGATGGTCTGGGCGACCACGAGTCCTGTGATGATGGGCGTCAGCGCGGTGGGCCCGGTTCCGGACGCCAGCGGCCAGGTGAGTGTCCACCACGCGCCGCCGCGCGGCGAAACCCACGAGCGCCCATACCGCCCGCGCCCGCGATCCTGCCGCGCCGCGATCACCAGCAGGGCCGAACGCGGATTATGCCGCTGCAGGCGACGCGCCTGCGCGTTGGTCGAGTCCAGGATCGGATAGCGAAATACAAGCATCCGAGATCAATAGCCTCCAAGTCGAGACAGCAGCACACCGGCCGCCACCGCCGAACCGATCACGCCCGCCACGTTCGGTCCCATCGCGTGCATGATCAGGAAGTTCTGCCGGTCCTCCTCCTGTGCCAGGCGATGGACGACACGCGCGGCCATGGGCACCGCTGAAACCCCCGCCGCGCCGATCATCGGGTTGATCGGCTCACGGGTCAGGGCATTGAGAATCTTGCCGAAGATCACACCCGCCGCCGTCGCCAGCGCGAACGCAAGCACACCTAGAAGGAAGATGCCGATGGTCTCGATCGTCAGGAAATTCGCCGCCGAGGTCTTGGCGCCCACCGTCACGCCCAGCAGGATCGTGACGATATCGATCAATGAGGTCGTCGCCGTCTTGGCCAGACGCTCGGTCACCATCGACTCGCGAAGCAGATTGCCGAAAAAGAGCATGCCCAGAAGCGGCAGGCCGGCCGGACAGAGGAACGCCGTGAGCAGGAATCCGATGACCGGGAACATCATCTTCACCGGCTGGCTCACCGGCTTGAGCTGCGTCATGCGGATCGTCCGCTCTTTCTTGGTGGTCAGAAGCTTGATGATCGGCGGTTGGATGATCGGCACCATGGCCATGTAGGAATAGGCCGCCAGCGCGACTGCTCCGAGAAGCTCGGGCGCCAGTTGCGAGGTGATGAAGATCGCCGTCGGGCCATCAGCGCCGCCGATGATGCCGATCGAAGCCGCCTGCTTCTCGCTGAATCCCAGAAGCACCGCGCCCAGCAGGCTGCCGAAGATGCCGAACTGCGCCGCAGCGCCCAGAAGCATGGTCTTGGGATTGGCCAGCATCGGGCCGAAGTCGGTCATCGCGCCGATGCCCAGAAAGATCAGCGGTGGAAAGATGCCGGCAAGCCCCACCCCGGCGAACAGCCACCAGAACACGCTGGCGTTGCCCACCTCCTGCTTGCGCAGGTGCCACACTTCGGCGTAGCGATTGTCGTCGCGCAGGTCCTGGGCGAAGATGTGCCGGCCCTGGCCGTAGAAGTTGATCGCATTGGGCGCGACGCTGAGGCGCGCGGTCAGCACACTGTGATGATTGACCACGATGCCAAAGCCCGTCTCCGCCTCGCGTCGGCCTTCGATGTGCGAGGGTATCGGCTCGATCTGGGCGAACTCGATCCGGCTGCTGTTGGCGACCAACTGCATGAACCGCTCGTGGTTCCACATCTGAAGCCGGCGGATGGATTCAACATCGCTGAAGTGCTCGCCCTCGAAGGCGGTCCGCAGAAACTCATTCTGCGGCTGGAGACGCTTTTGAAGCGCATCCCAGACTTCGCGGAATACCTCCGGATCGCGTGCCTGGGCCTTCTCGGGGTCCAGCTCGAAGACCTGTCCGCCCATGTGGATGCGCGATGGGATGACCCGGTAGAAGTCCAGATACTGTTCGGCCACCGGCCCGTCATAAGGGCTAAGCGCCACCTTGCTGGCATCATAGGGAATGTTGCCGATGAGCATGCCAAAGCCGATCGGCACCAGCAGCAGCGGCTCGAATCCCTTGCGTATGGCCAGGAAAATGAACAGCAGCCCGATGGCGATCATGACCCCGTTGGACCAGTGGAACTGGCCGAAGCCTGAATCGGCGAAGTATTGCGTGAGCGTGTCGAGCATGGTGAGTGTCTGTATGTCGAACACCGTTTGGAAGCGGTTTTCCGGGGCGTTCGAAGGGCGCTTTTACTCGAACGTGACCATGGTCTGACCGGCGGTGACCGAATCACCGGCCTTGACCAGGACTTCCTTGACGGTTCCGCCGATGGGTGAGGAGACGTTGGTCTCCATCTTCATGGCTTCGAGGACCAGCAGGGTGTCATCGGCGTTGACCTGATCCCCGGGCTTGACATCGACACGGAAGACGTTGCCGGCGATGGGGCTCTTGATTTCCTTGTCACCGGGTCCGGCCGCGGGCGCCGGTCCCTTGGGTGCCGCGGGCTTGGCCCGGGCCGGAGCCGCGGCGGGCGCCGGGGCCGCCGGTGCGGTGCGGGGCGCGGCCGATGCGCTTGGTGCGGGCATCGCCCCCAGCGTATCGTCCAACACCTCGACATCGACTTCGTACTGGACGCCTTGAACCGTGATACGCAGTTTCATCTTGAGTTTCTTTCCTCTAAGGTGCGTGGGTGTGATGAATCCACTTGGGCAATCTACTTGGGCTTTCTGGCCTGCGGACGATGCGAGCCGAGGATGCCCACGCGGCCCTGGACGATCCAGCCCGACGGGCCGATACGATCACTTTCTTTGACAAACCGAATTCGCGTCACCCGAATCCGCCGCTGAAGCGCCACCGTCGCCGCGGCGGTCAACACCGCGATCAATTCCCCATCGATCGACCCCGGCCCGCCGGGCGCGGTCTCCAGCGCCGCGGCCTCAGGCGGGGGCGCCGGCGGCTTGGCGCCGGGACGAAGCCGATTGAGCAGGCTCACCATGGCCAACAGCAGCAACAACGATGAGAACACCACGGCCATGCCCGTGGCGATGAGCTGCAGGGCATCCTGTATCGCATGGGATTGTGCATCGGCTAGCCAGAGGATCATGGGGACTCCATCGAAGGACCGGGCGCTTGGCGGCCATCATCATGGGGCCGGACCGGGTCCGCATCAACCCGGCCGGGACGATCACTAAAGGGGAATCAGGCCGTGTTTCTTCTCGGGCCGCAGCTCACGCTTGGCCGCGAGACTCTCGATGGCCATGCAGATGTAACGTCGGGTCGATGCCGGCTCGATGATATCGTCCACCATTCGACGCCCGGCGGCAACGTAAGGTGTCGAGAAGGTCTCGCGGTAGAGGTTGATCAGTTCCTTCCGCTTGGCATCCTTATCGGCGGCGGCTTCGATCTCACGACGGAAGACCACGCCCGCGGCGCCCTCAGCGCCCATGACCGCGATCTCGGCCGTCGGCCAGGCCGCGGCGCGGTCCGCGCCCAGGTCCTTGGCGCACATCGCCAGGTAAGCGCCGCCGTACGCCTTGCGGCAGACAATCGTCACCTTGGGAACCGTCGCCGCCGAGTAAGCAAAGAGCATCTTGGCGCCGTGACGGATGATGCCGCCGTATTCCTGCTCGACACCGGGCATGAAACCGGGCACATCCACCAGCGTCACCAGCGGAATGTTGAAGGCGTTGCAGAAGCGGATGAACCGCGAGCCCTTGTCCGAGGAATCGATATCCAGCACGCCGGCTTTGTGCGCTGGATTGTTGGCGATGATGCCGATCGTCCGGCCGGCCATCCGCCCGAAGCCGACGATGATGTTGGCCGCGAACGTCGCCTGAACTTCCAGAAAGTCCTCATAGTCCACGATGCCCCGGATGACATCGTGCATTGAATAAGCCGCGCGGGGGTTGTCCGGGATGATCCGGTTCAACATCGTGTTGTCCGTCACCGTGTCCTTGTAGGGCAGGATGGGCGGGTCTTCCATGTTGTTGGCCGGCAGGAAGGAAAGCAGCTTCTTGCAGATTTCCACGGCGTGGTGATCGTTATCCGCCACGAAATGCACGACGCCGGAATAGTGCATCTGGGCCTCGGGGCCGCCAAGCTGCTCGGCGGTGACATCTTCGCCGGTGACCTGCTTGATGACGCTGGGACCGGTGATGAACATCTGTGCGTGACGCGTCTGGATGATGAAATCGGTCAGGGCCGGGCTGTACGCCGCGCCACCGGCGCAGGGCCCGCAGATCAGCGATATCTGCGGCACCACGCCCGAGAGGTTGACGTTGCTGTAAAAAATCCGCCCGTAGCCGGCGAGGCTGTCAATGCCTTCCTGAATGCGCGCCCCGCCCGAGTCATTGATGAAAACGAACGGGCTGCCGGTCTTGAGCGAGCCCTTCATCATCTCGACGATCTTGTCGCAATGCACTTCACCGGCCGCGCCGCCCACCACGGTGAAATCCTGGCTGGCCACATGAACCAGCCTTCCACTGACCGCGCCGCACCCGGTGATCACGCCGTCGGCGGCCAATTCCTTCTTCTCCATGCCGAAGAAGGTGCATCGATGCTTGGCGAACCCGTACATCTCCTGGAAGCTGCCCGGGTCCATGAGCGCGGCGACGCGGTCACGGGCGGTCAGCTTGCCCTTGGCGCGCTGGGCTTCGAGCTTGTCCTGACCGCCGCCGGCCTGGATCACCTTCCGCGCCTTGTTCAGCTCGGCGATGCGATCCGACATCGAAACAAAGGCGCTGGGGTCCGAAGCCTTGGAAGGCTTGACTGTGGGCGTGGGGGCGGGCTGAGCCGCCTTTTCAGCACTGCCGGTTTCCTGTTTCGACATTTCAGGCATGCTCCTGGGGCTGACAGAGTTCGGTCAGCACACCGTGTGAACTCTTGGGATGAATGAAGGCGATCCGCGTGTGGTGAGCGCCGGTGCGCGGCGTGCTGTCGATGAGCCGAACACCGCCGGCGGCCAGGTCCTCCAGCCGCTGCTCGATCCGGTCCACCGTGTACGCCACATGATGCAGGCCCTCGCCTTTCTTTTCAATGAACTTGGCCACGGGCGAATCCTGCTCGGTGGGTTCGAGCAGTTCCAGGCGAACCTCAGCGCCCGGCGGGCCGACGAGAAAGAACGCCACGCGGACCTTCTGATCGGCGACCGTCTCGATCGTCTCGAAACGAGCGCCCAGCGTCTGCTCGTAGAACGGTCTCTGCTCATCAATGGACCGAACCGCGATGCCGATGTGGTTGATGGCTTTGGCTTGGATCATGTGAATTCCGGTTATGAGGATCGGGAGGTTTGGATTACCGCGGCCCGAGGGATGGATCATCGGCCATGGCCGTTGCCCATGCCCGGCCCGGCCCGGCCGCACGACTGCTTGTGCAACTCGGTTCCGGATCGACGCTTGCGATCCGACCACCGCGTGTGGCCGGAATTCAGGCCCGGTCGATCCACTTACCTGCGGGACAATATATCAGGGCCGAACAACAAAGACAAGTCGATCTTATTTTCTGTTCCGCAGGCAGCGCCCTCGATGGAATGCGATTCGTCCGCAATGGCATTGCCGAAATCCACCTCTTGCGATAATCGCTTATTACGGGTAACCTTCTAGTAATGACGACAAACGAAGGTGCGCACTGATGCAAAAAGTAATCGCCCTGGTCGGTTTGGGGGAATCCGGACTTGATGCCCGCATTCGGAAGGGGATTCATGCCTATATCAGGCCCCACCGGCCCTGGCGGCTGATCGATGGGCGGCAGGACCGTTCACTCTGGGCCCGCGTCGAGGCGGCGAAGATCGATGGGTTGATCACGCATCTGACCAGCGAGGACCATCTTGCCCAGGCTCGCTCGCTTGGCTGCCCGATCGTCAACCTCGCCAACGTCCTTTCACCGCTGCCGGCCGCGACCGTCACCAACGATGACCGCCAGATCGGTCGGCTCGCCGCCGACTTTTTCATCGATCGAAAGTTCGCGGCCTATGGCATGGTCACGGATTCGCAACGGTTCCGCTTCGATATCGAGCGGGCCGAAGGCTTCACCGAGCGATTGGCCGAGCTCGACCTGAATTGCAGTGATTTTGCCTTGTCCGAGCGGGATTCGAGCCGTTCGAGCACCGATCATGCCAAAGCGGAACGTGATGCCCTCATGCGATGGCTTGGCCAGCTTCCCAGACCGGCGGCCGTTTTCGCCAGCCGTGACCGTGTGGGGGCGCATATCCTCGAACATTGCGCCGCCATCGGTCTGAGTGTGCCCGATACCATCGCCGTGATCGGCGTGGACGATTCGGAAGTCATCTGCGAAACCTGCGATCCCCCTCTGGCCAGCGTCAGCCCGGCCGCCGAAACCCTGGGCTTTGAAGCCGTCAAGCTGCTCGAAACGCTGATGGACGGTCAATCGCCGCCCCAACATGCGATGCGCATCCGACCTCAAGGCGTGACCAGCCGGCTCTCGGCCGATGTCTTTGCCATCGAAAATGCCAAACTGCGGACCGCGCTTCGCTTCATTCACCAGCACGCCACCGAGCGAATCAGCGTCGCGGATGTGGTCAGGCACCTTGGCGTGGACCGGCGCTGGCTGGAGCGGCACTTCGCCCGGGAGCTGCAGCGCACCGTGTTTCAGGAGATTCAACGCGTCCAGGTCGAACAGGCCAAGCGATTTCTCGCCAGTACCGATGTGCCGATGTCCGAGGTCGCCCAGATGGCCGGATTCCGCGACAGCACCCACATGGGCGTGGTCTTCCGACGCTTGCTCAAGGTCAGCCCGATGGGCTACCGTCGGGCGGATTCGCGCGGCCATGCCCGGCTGATCGGGGAAGAACCACTCGAGCCGAACGCCGATTCGCCTGCGGGCAACGCCGCGCCCTGATCCCCACAGCCCAACCGGCCCGCGGATGCACAGGGCCCCCCCCGATATCCCCGTCCAGCAGCATGCCATAATGGCACACTCAGGAGAAAAAAAGCGGTTTGTTTCCAAAATCAAGAAAAAGGTCTTGGAATTGATGCAAGCTGTGTTAGAATTACGCCAGTCCGTTCCGCGGCATGGCCTTCCCTGACCCCAAAAGGACGATTGCGCATGATGCGTCCCTTTCAAGTTTTCGGCAGCGCCTTTCTGGCGTCGGCGGCTTTAATGCTGCTGGCCACCGGCTCCACCGCCTCCGACAGCCGCATCAGCGGCGACTCGGTCAATCGGGCTCCGGTCCGAAGTCTGGATGCCCGGGATCCGGACAACGAGCAATGGGTCACGGTTCAGACCACCATCTATAACAACGATCAAAAGCCGATTCTCACGCCCGTGATCGCCATGAAGGTCGGCCAGCGTTGCGATCTGGTCATCAGCCAGGATCGCACCGACACCGCTTCGACCGAACGCCTGAGCTTCGGTCTGCATCTGCTGGCCTACGATGCCGGCTACTACCACGTCTCGATCGAGGCGGAGATGATCTCCGGTGATTCGCCCTGGGCCTTCCAGACAACCACCTTCATCCGCGCCGACCAGTTGGCGGCCTTTCGCTGGACCGACAGCAACGGCGATGCGCGCAGCATCGAACTGGTGCTGTTCGAGGGCGATGTGATCGAGTGAATCCCAGATCGCATGTCCGCCGCTTCACTCGTCGAGGGCGTATTTGATAACCCTTATCAATTGCCGCATCGATGATTTCCGAACCCGCTCGTGAATGGCTCGGCGGGATTGGCCCGGCGTCCCGCTTCGCATAGACTTGTCTCGATGATGGATTCTTCCGCAAACGCATCCGCCACCTCGCCGGAGGGCTTTATCGCGCCGCTCTGCTCGGTGTTCAGGAGGTTTCTCAAGTCCAAGGGGCTGAAGTTCACGCCCGAACGCGCGGCGGTGCTCGATGTGGTCACCAGCTTCGACGGCGTCTTCGAAGCCGACAATCTCCAGGAAGGGCTCAAGGCCTCGGGTCTGGCCGTCGGCATGGCCACCGTCTACCGCACCCTACGCCATCTGGTCGATGCCGGCATCCTTTCCGAAGTGCTCATCGATGCCAAGCAGAACCACTACCGGCTCAGCTACGGCCAACCCCCGGTGGGCTACCTGGTTTGCATCGAATCCGGCCAGGTCATCGAATTCCCCGCCCCCGAACTCCTGGCCATCCGAGACCGAATCTGCCGCGAAAACGGCCTGACCGCCCTCAGCTCCCGCCTGGTCGTCTACGCCTCCACCGGCAAACAAACCTCACCCCCGCCCCGGGAAGTTGACCCCGCCTCCACTCCCCGCCGAAAGAAATCCACCTCCACCACCACCACTTCCCGAAGCGGCCGGAAAAGCTGAGCCCGCATGAATGACGACGAAGCCGGAGGCCGACGACACAGTGGGCTGCGTCCGGCCCTGGACCGGATCCGCCACGGCCGACCTCGCCGTCGTCACATCACACGCCTTTCGCATGTCTTGTCATTGACTGCCCACCAGATCATCGCCCATCCGGCAAGCCTCAACAACGGCCTTCCGCTTGTTGAAGGGGGCTACCTGCGCGATCAAGGCGGTAGGTTAACCACGAAACACGCGAAATACGCGAAAGGGGGAAGGCCCCTGGGGTTCCGCGCCAAGCGCTGGTTGATGCGGGGCGGCGGTTCGGGCATCGGGATCGACACAAAGCAACGCTCCTCCGTTGGTTCCGAAACCCGCCGGCGATGTTGGCTGCCTATCGCTCCTGTCTTTTTTTCGCGTGTTTCGTGTGTTTCGTAGTTGAATTCCTTCCGGGGCTGTGCATCCTCAATCAATGCTCGGTTACACCTGTGGACGTACCGGGTTCGCTCCAGCCTCTGACAATCGGTGTTCTCGGAACCAAGGCAGTTCTTGAACCACGAAACACGCGAAACACGCGAAAAGGGGAAAGGCCCCTGGGGTTCCGTGCCAAGCGCTGTTTTATGCGGACCTGCGGTTCGGGCTTCGGTATCGACACAAAGCAGCGCTCCTCCGTTGGTTCCGGAAC
>JAFIFY010000139.1 GCA_020831765.1 Phycisphaeraceae bacterium
GCTCTGGGATACGACCATGGACCCGGCGCGACGAAACCTGCTCAAGGTCACCTGGGACCTTGCCGGCGACGCGGAAAACCTCTTTTCCGTCCTCATGGGCGACAACGTCGAGCCACGCCGCAAGTACATCGAAGATCACGCCCTCGAGGTCAAGAACCTGGATGTGTAATTCGCCCAGCTGAAACACGGGATGCGACCCCCGAACCCGCCGGCTGGGAACTTCCGATCCCATCACTTGGTGTCGTACCAGTCCCGGCCGCGACCAGCGCTGACCACGAGGGGAACCTTCAACCGCAGGCAGCCGGTCATGGTCTCCTCGAGCACCTCGGCCATCGCGGCGGCATCGCCTTCGGGGGCTTCCACGACCAGTTCATCGTGAATCTGAAGCAGAATCCGCATCGACAGGTTCTCAGCGTTGATGCGTCGATGCAATTGAACCATGGCCAGCTTGATCAACTCCGCGGCGCTGCCCTGGACAACCGTATTGATCGCCAGCCGTTCGCCAAGCGCCCGGGTCGATCGATTGGGCGAGCCGATTTCCTGAATCCGCCTGCGCCGCTTGAACATGGTGGTGACGTAACCGTGTTGGCTGGCCTGTTCCACGCATTGCTCGAGGAAGCGATCGATCCCGGAGAACCGCTTGCGGTAATCTTCGATCAGCTTGCGCGCCCCGGCGACATCCAGACCATCGATCCGCCTCGCCAATCCGTGCGGCGTGACGCCATAGATGATGCCGAAGTTGATCGTCTTGGCGTGGCCGCGCTGCTCGCCGGTGACCTGATCCAGCGGCACGCCATAGACTTGTGCGGCGACGGCGGCATGAATGTCCTGCCCCTTATCGAACGCTTCGCTGAGCGCCTCATCCCCGGACAGGTGGGCGAGAATTCGCAGCTCGATCTGCGAGTAATCCGCGGTGATCAGTTCATGACCCTTGGCGGCGACGAAAGCCTTGCGAATGCGCCGGCCCAGATCGGTGCGGATGGGAATCTGCTGGAGGTTGGGATCGCTGGAACTGAGCCTGCCCGTGGCCGTCACGTTCTGATGGAAGCGGGCATGGATGCGGCCGGTATCCGGGCGGATGCATCGCTTGAGGCTGACCAGGTAGGTTCCCATCAGCTTGGCCAGTTGGCGATGCTCGATCAGCAATTCCGGTACGCGGAGTTTTTCCGCATCCAGGTCTTCACGATCCACCAGCCTCTCCAGGACTTCGATATCGGTCGATCGGCTGGTGCGCGTCCGCTTGATCACAGGGAGTCCCAATTCATCGAAAAGCAGCGCGGCCAGTTGCTTGGGCGAATCGGGATTCACCGCATGCCCCGCAATCGCTTCGAGTTGCCCACGTATCTCGGCCAGGCGGGGCTCCAATGGCCGCGCCTGCTCATCGAGAATATCGGGATCGACCGTGATGCCGGCATGTTCCATCTCGCCAAGCACCTCGACCAGCGGCATCTCGATCCGCTCGGCCAGTTCCGCCATCTCCAGCTCGCCGAGCATCGGCTGGAGCCTGTTCTTCAAGCGCAAGGAAAAATCGGCATCCTCGGCCGCGTATTCAGTCACCCGATCAAGCGGCGCCTCATCCATGGTCCGCTGCTTCTTCGCCGGCCCGATGCCGATGATCTCTTCGATCGGGATCATCGTGTGATCGAAATGCTTCAGTACCAGTGCATTGAGACCACCGGCCGGCTCATTCAAAAGATGCGCTGCGATCATGGTGTCGAACGCCATCCCCCTCATGCGGATGCCGGCGCGACGGAGCACCAGGTAGTCGAACTTGATGTTGTGTCCGGTCTTGGGTTGAGCCGCATTCTCAAGAAGCCGACGCAGCAACGCCAGACACTCCTGGGCCGGGGCGATCGCATCCTCGGCACGAGCCAGCAGCGGCACATAGACCCCCTGCCGCTCACGCCACGAAAGACAAACCCCGCACAACGCATCATCATGCCCCAACCCCCGCGTCTCGGTATCCACCGCCAGCCAGTCGGCCCGCCCTGCCTCATCGACCGCCTCACGAACCGCTTCGAGCGTGGCCAACACCCGATAGTCGCCTCGCGAAGCCCTCGCCTGGGGATCATCCAACAGCGAAGTCGCAGCCTCAACCACCTCTCCCATCCCGCCCCCGCCCCCGCCCCCGGAAATCAAACCCCCGGAAGCCATTCCCCCGGAAGTCAAGGCCCCGGAAGCATCACCATCACGCGCACCCTCACCGGAAGTTGATCCCTCGCCGCCGGTCGTCTGGCTGGAATCATCCTCCGCATCGTCCGCCAGTGAAAACAGATTCGGCTCATTGTCCCGGGCCGGCTTCCGCTTCGATCGTGCCGTGGCGGTGCTTGAAGCGCTTGCCTTACCCGCCGACGTTTGGCCTACCGGAGGGTTGGCTTCCGTAGGTTTGATTTCCGGGGTTTTGACTTCCGCAGGTTTACTTTCCTGAGGCGAGGGCTGGTCCGTGTTGGTTTTGATCCGGTCGGCATACAGCTTGAGCAATCGATCCAGGTTTGCCCGGTCACTTTCAAAGCCCATCAATTCGAAGAACGCCCGCGCACCGGCGGCATCGATCTCGGAAATCCGCGCATCCTCCAGCGAGAATTCAAGCGGCAGCCGGTCTTCGAGGCGCACCAGCTTGCGGTTGAGGTCCATGCGATCGCGGGCTTCAATCAGGTTCTCGCGCAGCTTGGGGGTGAGCTTGTCCA
Source organism: Phycisphaeraceae bacterium (assembly GCA_020831765.1). Classification (GTDB taxonomy): domain Bacteria; phylum Planctomycetota; class Phycisphaerae; order Phycisphaerales; family Phycisphaeraceae; genus JAFIFY01. Next base: position 2,688 of record JAFIFY010000139.1, read on the forward strand.
GGTTTTCGTAGATGCCCTCGATCGTGCCGTATTGGGCGATCAACTTCGCGGCCGTCTTCTCGCCCACGCCCTTGACTCCGATGATGTTGTCCACCGTATCGCCCATCAGCGCCAGGCAATCCAGCACCTGCTCGGGCCGGATGCGCTTCTTCTCCCAGAGCCCCTCGACATCGACCGATTTTTCGGTGTGAATGTCGTACATCGTGATGCGGGGCGTGAGCAGTTGTTCGAGGTCCTTGTCACGTGAGACGATGTGTAGGTGAAGATCGTCCGGGGCGCGGCCGTCGGACTCCGTGATCAGCGTTCGGCAGAGTGTGGCGATGCAGTCATCGGCCTCCGCGCCCTGGTGTGAAACCAGGGGAATGCCCAGGAGCCGGCAAAGCTCGAAGATGCGCTGAGCCTGCATGGGCAGGTCTTCAGGTGCCGGATCCCGCGTGGCTTTGTATTGGGGGTATATCTCATCACGGAACGTCGGGCCGGGCAGATCGATCGCCACGGCGACGTAATCGGGCCCGTGGTTCAGCAGAAGTTTCAGCAGCATGCGGGCGAAACCGAACACCGCCTGCGTGGTCTCTCCGGTTCGTGGGCTGTTCATCCCGCCGCGAATGGCGTGATAGGCGCGGAAAATCTGGGCATGCCCATCGATCAGATAAAGACTGGGAGATTGTTCAGCCATGGTGCGTCCGCTGAGCCTGAAGGAGTGTGGCGAGCCATCATAGCCG
>JAFIFY010000144.1 GCA_020831765.1 Phycisphaeraceae bacterium
GGCTGGCAGGTCGTCGAGGAGCGCGTGGATGGCGATGTCCACGTCCAATACCTCTGGTGCCTGAGCTACATCGATACCCCGGTCCTCCGCTGGCGGGATACCAGCGAAGTGCCCGACCAGGAGCTCGATGAAACCCTCTACTACACCGTCGATGCCAACAAGAACGTGACGGCGCTGATTGACGGCACCCCTGAAAGTCCGACGGAAGGCCAGGTCGTAGAACGCTACCTGTACGATCCGTATGGGCGGGTGATGTTCTTGAAGCCCGACTGGTCACCGCAAGAGGTGACCGGCCACGACGATGGCGCTGCGAGCGCCTTTGGCAACGAAATCCTCTTCACCGGATACCGCTGGAATCCGGCCCCCGGAACGGGCACCTACCACGCCCGGAACCGCGAATACCACCCACTGCTGGGCCGCTTCATGCAACGCGACCCGCTGGGGTATGTGGATGGGGGGAATCTCTACGCCGCCTACTTCGCCATGTTGGGCGGGGTGGATCCGGAGGGGTTGGCAGCTACGCCCCGAGTGACCTATGGAACCATTCATTTCAATTTTGTTAATGGACATTATACGGCGTTCCAAGGTGCTGGCCAGAAAGTCCCCAAAGGCGTCGACTCCATATACATGCATATGCCGGGCACCAACAACCCCACTAGCCAACCTCATACTCTTCGGATCGCCATCACCCCAACGGAGGACGGGGCGCCCCCTGCAATCCTGACCGTTGAAATGTCAAACTTCGCAGCGGCAGATGCCGAATTTTTGCGAATTCTTGATGAGTTGAGACGCAAAGGAGTCCAACGAACGCTCAACGATACGGCCGGCGGGGTGCTTCAGATCGGCGACATCGTAATCGATCTTGCGGCCTGTGTCGCCACGGTTGTCATCCCCGGGCCAGAGATTTTTGTTGCCCTAAATGTCCTTAAGCAACCCTTTGTACGTGAATTGGCGAGCAAGGGTATCGAAGTGGTCGAGCAAGGCGGCAAATACGTCGTGCGGGCGTTGCCGGGCAGGTCGGTACCTCCCGAAAGGCTTCGTGATGCTGCGAGACAAGTCCAGGCGGAACACCGAGCGGAGCTTGCTGCTCGAAGCGCGGCCACAAGGAGAGTGCCAACCGGTCAGACACATCATCCGATTTCAACTAAAGTCGGGCGGGCAATTGACAACCACCCAAGCCTGAAGGGTGCATTCGATAGACGCGATCCTCGATTCGTTACACGTGCAAGTGATGGGGCTTCACATCGGGGATATCAGCGGTGGCATCGAGACTTGGACAACGAAGTCGTTAATTGGATCGAGAGGAACCCGGATGCGACGCCAGACGACTTCCTGAGTTATCTTCGCGAGTTATACAAGCGGCCTGACCTGGTCGATCGTTTCCCGGGTGGATTTTAGGGCGACGCCATGGACTTTTATTCAATCATTAAAAAACCGAGTGGTGACGAGCTTGTCGAGAAGTATCGAACTGACTTTGAGTATGATGACTCAGTAGCCAAAGGTGAAGCGCCGAGGTGCCCGAGATGCAATTCGTTCGTCGGGATGCTGGAATCAGTTCCACCGTTCCAAGTGCATTTGGAAACGTGGGGCGATGGTTACGGTGATCTCGCGTTTTGGATGTCGGACTTTCTTGTAACCTTGCGGTTTCGCGACGAGTTTGAGCGTTCGGGATTGTCTGGTCTGCAACGTTTTGATTCGACAGAATGTCTATCGCACAAGCATTATGGAAGAAAGCTCGGCGACCCGCCAGAGTATTTCAGGACGATTCCACGCATTGGAGGAGCGAAGGTTGACATCAGAGCATCCGAAATTGAGCGGGGAGAGGGGAAGCATCCAACCTGCGACTTATGTCTTTCGGGTGGCGGTGTTCTGAAGCGGTGGAAACGCATCGTCATTGATGAGTCAACTTGGGACGGCAGCGACATCTTTTATCCATACGGCATTCCGGGCGCATTAGTCGTGTCGAAAAAGTTCTACAACTGGGCGATAGCCAAACGGTTTCGAAATCTCACGTTTAGGCAATCCGCCGATCATGCGCACGATTTTTACCCTTGGGAAAGCGCAACACGATGAAACAACCGCAACAATGGGCGTTGCCGAAGGAGAACGGCGTTAACAATCAGATAGATTGGGTAACTCAACTGACTGATTTTCCGACGAACGATGGCCCGCTCGATCAATGTAGAACGCCCTCCTCCTGACGATTAGTCAGGTATGTAACTGCCGTTACCGCAGGAGAAGCCGCACGGTTACTAACCCGGTAATAAAGTACCGGGCGTCACCGTTGTACGATCATGTCATTGGATTCCCGTCGAATCAGTCGTGAAATGCTCAAGGAACGCCGCCATCAGGCCATTCGGTTGCATGAGGCCGGTCATGGCATCGCCCGGATCGCCACGCTCGTCGGGGCGCATCGGAACACCGTTGGCGGCTGGGTCAGCCGACCGTCACCCAGATAACGGCTCGGCGCTTCGGCGTGGTTGAGCACGCAATGGACCGCTTCGCCCAAGCCGCTTTTGGGTCATGCATCGGCCGCCTGGACCTGGCACCACTCGATCAGCGCTTCGCCGATCGGCCGACTCCGCTGGCCGCGCATCGCCTGGCGTTGGACCTCATCCAGATCGCGCGCTTCCCGAGCCGGTCCGCCCATCGATCGAATCAGTCACCACTCGACCAATTCTCATACAGGCTGGTAAATAGTTTTCAGGCAGGCCAGTGGCTTCCCTGCTTCGCGTAAAGCTTCGCAGGGCGGAGCCGGGGGCCGTGGCTTCCCCGCTTCGCGTCAAGCTTCGCAGGGCGGAGCCGGGGGCGTTCTTTGTCCATCCGATTGTTCCGGGTCGCGTTCGAGGCTACGCTGCAAGCATGCGTTGCCTTCATCGCCGCCACCGGCTCTGGTTCTTCCTGCTGTTGCCGATGCTTCTGGCCGGCTGTCGAACCCATATCGCGCCTCCGGACTGGGGTTTTGATCCGGAACAGGTCGAGTCGCCCGATGGCCGGATCGTGGCGTCGAAGGATATTTATCAGCTTGGTGATCGTCGGTTGATCTTCATCGATCCGGCCGCCGATCCACCGGCCGAGTTGGTGATTTCGATGACCGCTGATTCCGAGCCGGGGACATACCGCGCCCGGGTTGGCGACCGGTATGAATCGGTGCTGCGGGTTGATGATTCGGGGGACCTGGTCGCCGTTGTCGAGATCGATCGCCAGGAGAACGCCCGTGTGGCGTACGAGCCGGCGATTCCGGTGCTCTTGGCGCGGATGAAGGTCGGGGAGGTGGTCGAGGGGGAAGTACGGATGACCATCCGCGATCTTCGTCGGGGTACGGTGCGTCAGCGGGGCACATGCCGGTGGGAACTGGAGCTGTTGGGCGAAACGGTAGTGGCCACCCCGGCGGGCGTCATGGAAGCCTGGATCGTGCGGACCCGTCGTACCGCGGACTTTGGTGCCGCGGGGTTCGAGTTGGTCCAGCACGAGGCGTATGTGCCGGGATTGGGTCGGGTGGCATCGCACTCGGTTCGACGCATCCGTGTGCTGGCGACATGGCTTGGCCCGCGGACCGAGGAACTGCTTTTCAAGGAAGTGCCCGATCCTGAGTGATCGAATCGCGGGGTGCCGATGGCCTTGCCCGGTCCGTGTGGGTTGGGCTTGTCGGCCGCCGCGCCCGGTCGCGGGCGGCGAGGGATCGCGGGCCGATTGTCGCCGGGCATGCCCGGCCGTATGATGGGTTGGCCATGAATGAAAACAGCGAATTGCCGATGCGCCATGTGATCGCGGCCCTTGTCACCAACGAACCGGGTGTGCTTTCGCGCGTCGCCGGCATGTTCGCGGCGCGCGGGTTCAATATCGACAGCCTGGTCGTCGGGCGGACGGAGAACCCGCAGATTTCGCGGATGACCATCGTGGTCAACGGCGATGCCGCCGTACTCGATCAGGTGCGTAAGCAGCTTCAGAAATTGGTCGAGGTCGTCCGCGTGGTGGATTACCAGGGGGTGGCCTTCATCGAGCGCGACCTGATCCTGATCCAGGTTTCCACGCAATCCCAGTCGGGCGATGCTTCAGGGAATCGAGACAAGCTCACATCGCTGGCCAATCTTTTCCGGGCGCGGGTCGTGGATGTCAGCGAGGACCGGCTGATGATCGAGATGTCGGGGACCGAGGAGAAGATCGAGGCGTTCGTCGACCTGGTGCGGGGTTACGGCATCATCGAAATGGCCCGCACGGGCGTGATCGCGATGCCGCGCGGCAATCCATCGCCGCCCTGGCTCCGCCGGACGGTTCGCATGGCCCATGCCGACGCCGACTCATCCGCCGCCGATGCCGCGCACCGGATCGATCCCAGCAGCTTGCCGCCAGGTTGATGCCCGCGCAACGCGTGGCACCGATGCCTGGACTCGGCGATCGTGTTCGCCGCCATGTTCGCCGCCATGTTCGCCCGGGTCGCGATCAGTGATCGGCCGGTTCATAGCGGAAAACCGCATCGAACAGCCTGCCCCCGGCGAACGCCGCCACGCGTGGTTCCTTGAGCATCGCGACCTTGACCGTGTCGCAGGTGAAGCGCGTGTTGTAATTGGTCTCGACCGCGCGACCCATGCCTTCGAGAATCAGCAGGTCCGCATCCGCGGCGTGTCGTGTCAGTTCGCCATCAATCTTGGATAGATCGATCAGCGGCAGGGCATTGCCTGAAGGCACGGGCTTGAGTTGTCCTGTTCGCAGAGCGTCGGCGATGATCGGGTCCATGAAGCGTACCTCGCCGAGCAGTTCCAGAAGCTCGGCGTGGGTGATGTCATTGAGTGAAGGCTCGCTGTTGGCGGTCAGCACGACATCGGTTCCAGCGCGGAGCAGCTCGCGCGTCGCCGGCATCATGCCCAGAACGATATCCGTGCCCGCGTTATCGACGAACACCACCGCTTTCTTCCAGCCGCGCTCCAGCCAATCGCGGATGAAATCATCCAGGTCATCGACGTGCCAAGGGCGCGGCGGGATATGCTTGCGTGCGGATTCGAAAGAGAATTCGCCACGCTTGAACATCTCGATGGTGTCGGTCACGCCCAGATCGAACATGTTCCCGGCGAAGATGCCACCGGCCAGAAACTCCAGACGCTGGGGCATATCCAGTTGATCCACGGCCTGAAGAAGATCGGGCAGAAGCGGCAGGGCGGCTTCGTTCTCGCGCTTCTTGACCAGCAGGTGCGGGTCATGGATGCCCGCTTCACGGAAGGCCTGGTCACGCACGGCATCAATATCAAGCAGTGTCAGATCACGCGCCAGGGCCGGTTGCCGCGCAAGCCGATCGAGAAACGCCTGAAGCTTGATCCTCGCCGAATCGGCCTTTCGAAGCGCTTCATCATCGCCGCCGGCCACCTCCGCGGCATGGATGGCCACGTTCTGAAACTGTGCTGAGAAAACGGCCAGCCAGTGAGCCAGCGCCTCGGCATCGGAGCCGAAGGGCAACTCGCAGGCGATGTAGCGGTCAGGTTCGGCGATCAGCGGAAACAAGCGCGGTGGACTCCGATGGACGGGCGGATTGGCGGGGTACCGTGGTGGGGCGGGGGAGCCGGGGGACCGGGGGACCGGGGGACCGGGGGCCGGAAACGATCAATCAAAGCCCTTGGGATTCGGTACGAATGCGCCACCCCGGCACTGCTGAAGGTAAGTCAGGGCATGGACCTGCCCGGTCATTTCCAGTTCATCGCGATAGACCGGATCGTGCCAGCCTTCGATATCGATCGATCCCCGGAAGCCGGCCATCCGCAGGATGCTGATCACATCGTACCAGTTGGTATCGCCGAATCCGGGTGTGCGATGTCGCGCGAAAGGTTTGCCCGAAGCGATACCGTGGGTGGCGACCATCGCGTGATCGATCGTGGCGTCCTTGCCGTGAAGATGAAACACCTTGTCCACCCACTGGCGTAGCTGGGCAAGGGGTTCGATCAACTGGCACATCTGATGACACGGCTCCCATTCCAGGCCGAGATTCTCCGCCGGGACGGCATTGAAGATCAGTTCCCACGCCGCGGGGCAGTAGGCGATATTCATCTTCGCCAAGTGCCAGGTGCTGCCCATCGGGCAATTCTCGAATGCGATGCGGATGCCCTTGTCCGCGGCTCGTTGGACGATGGGGCCAAAGACCTCGGCGAACCGGGGCATGGAATCGGGCACACTCTTGCCTTCGACGCCGCCGGCGAACCCGCAGATCAGTTTCGTGTCGAACTTCTCGGCGGCATCGATGCAGCGATGCCATCCCTGCTCGGCGGCTGGATCGATCAGCGGATTGCCGAACATGCCCAGGCTGCTGACCGTCTGGCCAAGACCGGCATCATCCAGAACGCGGCGGACATCACCGGCCAGTTGCTCCAGCGGGATGGTCGGCAGGGTTTTCCAGAAATTGATCTGGAAGCACTCGAATCCCAGTGGGGCGATCTGACGGAGGTAATCGGCGGTGCGGTCGCCCTTGCCGGCCATCGTGCCGATGCGAATGTCGTTGTGCGGGGTCACATCAAGTCCTGTTCGGTGGGGGAACCCGGCAAGGTGGGGGACGCCCCATCGGTCGCCGGGTTCCGGGGGAGGAGAAAACAACATACCGCCAAGCGGGGCCGGATGCATCAGGCTTGCTGGACGTGGGGCCTGGGTGCCGCTGCGGATGGGTCCGGTGGTCGCGTCCGGAGTCGGCATGGTCACAGACTTCTGGCCATGATTTCCAGAATCTTGGACCTGGAGTTAAGCCCCGGAAGTGTTGAGCCGATAGGGACCTCATGCCCCTGGATCTGAACCGCATTCTCCGTGCAGACTTTGGCGATGCGCCTGATGAGCGTCAACACGGGCGCGTCCGTTGTGGAGAGCGGTTCCGCGCGCGGTTCGGGAGGTCGGATTTCGGTCGGATCGTTGACCTCTGCGGCGCCGGTTTACGGGTGGAGCGACGCGCATTGCGATCGGTTCGCGTCGGCAAGGAGCTCGACCTGACCCTTCGCTACAATGACCAGAGTGTCGAGGTCATCGCCCGCGTGATCTGGACGCGGAAACAAGGCTTTCGCCGGCATCTGATCGGCCTGGAACTCGTCAATCTGACACCGGAACTCTCCCAAGCGATCACCGAATTGACCGATGTGGCGCGGTACAAATTCAGCATCGCCGAGCGCGAATCCGCTGATGAATAGGCCTTGACCGCATCTCCGCAACGCAACGCTCACTCAAAAATCGATGGAGACGCCCGCACGGATGTACGGTCGATCCGCGTATGACTGTCGATCGCGCCGACCGCGGATATCAAA
>JAFIFY010000080.1 GCA_020831765.1 Phycisphaeraceae bacterium
GGCGGCATCCTGCCGCTTCCGGCATCCCAGGGTCAAGCGCGACCGAGCTGCGTTGGGATGGATCGGTACTGGCCGGGCAACTGGGCGAGGGTCTTCCGCTCTCGGACCGCCTCGACGGCCACCCGGTCCTTGAACCGGGCCTTGAACCGCCGACGCTTGCCAGCGCTGGCTGCCATGATTCGACTCCTTCGATCAGGACGACGAATCCACCTTAACCGAGCGCCCAGCGCATGGGGAGCACCTCAGGCGTTGACCAACCGCTGGTGAGCATTATTTGAACTGCATGCTGTCCAGCATGGCTTTGAATTCATCACGGTAGTCGTCCAGCGTTCCTTCGACCGCGGTACAGGTAATTACGTAGGCTCTATTGGAATGAACGACGAAATACTGATCCACATGGAACCGAAAAACCCCCATTCGATGCGTGTATTCCAGGCGCTTTCCAGGCTTGTCGGCGATCGTGACCTCGCCTTGGTCGAGCTTCTGAAAATCCGTCATCACTTTTGAAAGCTGATCCAGAGCGACCTGCAAGTATGCACTGAGGTCCATTTCTTTCGGAAGGTTCTCGACGACAACGTTCAGGTTTGCCCGGAATTCCGTGTCCTCATCTTCCATCGGGCTAAGGAACATGATCTCGGTGCCCATCTCGCCCGGCAGCCTCTCCCAGCCTTCAGGCCCCTTGATGGAGAAGCCGTGCTCACGCGAATAAAAACGATCCGGGTCGCGGCTGCCCCAATCCCCACACCCATAAGGGGATAATCCCAGGAGAAGCACGAGGATCACTGCCAATCTGAATATCGAGTTGTCCACGAACATCATCCTTTCTGAAATGTCCAAACCCTCCGCATCTCAAACCCGTGGCAGGGCCAAGATTGAAACAGGTTTTACCCCCAGAATCCGACCTAGGCAAGCTCATTATCTGGAATGCTGTCGGCAGCTTATGGTGCTCGCCGTGCGCTGGGCGCGCCAAGGGGTTGGCCAAGGTCGACTCGGCGGGGGTTTCTCATCACACGCCCATCTTGCCCGGCCATCGGGCACAACCGGCGGCAAGCATCGCTCCCTCCTTTCCGGCGCCGTCCGGCGCTTGCACTGAAGCGCTCAATCGATAAAGCCACGTCCTGAGCCCTGTTCTTGTTCGGCCGCGGTCTGAAAGAACGCCGTGGAACCATTTCTTCCCTCCGGCGTCTGAGAGTCTTGTCCCGCCGATCCTGGATCGTCCAGCACCAGCCTTCCGGGGCGGCCCTGCTTCGCGTGAGACTTCGCGGGGCGGGGGTTGAGGTTCCCGGGGGCGGGGGCCGGGGCGGGGCGAAATCTCTGGGGGCGGAATTTCCAGGGGGCGTTGGGATGGCACTTGATCAAGTGCTTTTTGCAGACACCTTTATGGAGTAGTCCTGATATGAAACGTCACGCTCGCCTTCGCTCGATTACGCTTGCCGCGCTGCCGCTGACCGCGCTTTGGCTTGGTGGCGGCATGATTTCCGCTCCCGCGTTGGCCGAGCCGCCGCGCAACGAGCCGGTCAACGCCGCCGCGCCCGGGTTGCCGGGAAACGCCGATCAGCTTCGGGCCGAATCCGCGAGGCTGCTTGCCCTGGGCCAGTATGCTGAAGCGCGGCCATTGCTCGAAGCCCTTGTCCAGCTTGAGCCCCGGTCGGTCGAGGCCCATCTGCATCTGGCGCGGGCGCAACTGATCCTGGGCGACATCGAAGCGGCCACAGCCGTCTACCGGACCATTGTTCGACTATCGCCCGGCCATCCGGAAGCCAGCGCCTTCCTTCAACGCGCCGACCTCGCCGCGACCCGCTTCCAGACCCAACTGCGCACCGCCGAACACCTGGTCACGCTTGGCATGCATGGCGAAGCGCAGGCTTCGCTGCGCCGGCTCTTCACGCCCGAGCGCTCGCCGGAAGAGCAGGTTGCGGCTCGAGTGCTGCTCGCCCAGTCGCTGCTGCTCAGCCGCACGCCCAAGCCGGTGCTGACGCTGATTCAGGAACTTGATGCATCCAGGCCGACCGAGGCGCAACAGCGCCAGGGGCGTTTCCTGGTTGCCCTGGCGATGCTGCTTGATGATTCGCAGCGCAACCCCGCCATCACACGGCAGGCGCGGAGCCTCTTTGACCTTGGAGAGCAGGCCGAGCCGATCGGCGAAGGGCCGCTGTGGGAATCGCTGCAACAGGTGATGGCTGATCTGCTCGAATTGCGGAGCGCGGAACCGGCCATCGAGACGATCATGCGAACCAGCCAGCGATTGACCGTCGCCCAACACCCGGTCGAGGATGAACTGTTCAAGCTGCGGGTATCGCGGTTGCAGGCATTGCTGGATGAGGCTCAGACCCGCGGCGACTGGCAGGAGATGATCAGCCTGTGCGTGCGGGCCACCGACCCGGCCGCGAATGAGAACGCCGACGTTCGCCCCTGGGACCTGACGACGCCGCTGATACCGCTTGATGAGGCCCTGCGTGATGGTGTGGCCACCGGGTTCCGGGTACAGATCAACACCGCGCTTCGCCGCGCAGCGGAGTTGGAACATACCCGGACCGGACATGCCAACGAACAGCGGGCGCTTCGCCTAGCCTATCGACTGGTTCCTGTGGTTTCGCCCACTTCGGTGGATGTTGATGAGGCTCTGGCACTGCTGGAATCGATCTCGGCCGGCATCAACAGCCGCGCCGCCATGGCCGTGCGGCCCGATCACCCCGCACACGCCAACGCCGCGTGGCAACTCCAGGCCATCGCGGGGCTCTGGTCAACCGGCCCCACCGCCGCGCACACCCAGCGCCTCGAGCGCATCATTCTTCAACGCATCGAGTTTCGGTTGGCCTGGGACCCGACGATGCCTGTCGCCACGGCCCTGGAAGGCATGATCCGTCTCCCGGCGGAGCCCGACGGGCAGGCTGAACTTTTGCCGGCCCTCGGGCCGGGTCAGGCGGACCTGATTGTCAAGATCGCCCAGCGGCTACAGCAGCGCGGCGGCGAAGAGCTCGCCTCCCTGGCCCGGGCCGGATCGCGCCATGAAGCCGGCCAGCCGGTGGAGAGCCATCGCGCTGCGGCGACCTTGCTGCGCTTGGCGCTGGCCCGCCATCCGGACCATGCCGCCGCCCGCGCACTCGCGGCCGAGATCGCCGGTCGATATGCCCAACTGGATGACAGCGCCGCGGCCCTCTGGGTCTTCACCGCGGCCATGCCGGCTGATGATGCGATCCAGGCGATCGAAGCCCGCATCGCGGTACACCACATGCTTCTGGAACGTGATGAGCTTCGCCTGCGCGAGCGGGGGCTGGCGCTGCCTGAAGCCCTCAACCCCAACGCCCGCGCCATCGCGGAACTGGCCGTCGAAGCGCTGGCCGCGGTCGATCAGCCTGAATCCCTTGCCCGCGCGGCGGGATGGCTTGGCACGCTGGGTGGCCGCTACACACAGCAGCGCCGCCTGGACCTGGCCGATGCGGTGATCGATGTGGTCGATGCCGCCCTGGCCGAAGCGCCGGCGGCGAGCATAAAGGGCCAACCGCTTGCGCTTCGGCTTCGCGCTGATTTTCGGCAGCATATGGCGCTGGCTCGATGGGGCGATCATGTTCAGGCGGCGATCAGGCCCGAGGACGTCACCCTGATGGATGAGGATGCCGGAACGATCCAGTTCCTGGAGCGCATCATCGCCGATCATCCCCGTTCGCCGCAGGCGATTGAAAGCATCGCGATCGTCGATCGCATCGCGCAACGGTACGCCCAGCGACAGGCGTTCGAGGTCGCTCGCTCCATCCATGGACGAATGCTCGAAGCCCTGGCCGACCGCGAGGATCGGGACCGCTGGACGCTGGCGATCATCGCCCTGGACATGCAGGAAGGTCACCAGCAACTTACCCGCGCGGCCGAGGGCAACCAGGTCGATCCGGACCAGGCGGCGCTGATCGTGGCCCCGGCACACCAGCGCGCGATCGAACGCATCGAGGCCTTCGTCGCCGACCGGCCCGACTCGCCCGGCTTCCGCCATGCCCGCGGCCAGTTGGCCGGGCTGGCACTTCATTACGCCGAACTTGGCCGATGGGTGCCGGTTCGTGACATGCTTGGGCGTCTCAACCGACTGGGTGGCGAACCGGCGACCCCCAACGCCCTTCGCCTGCAACACGCGATCACGCATCTGGGCCCGCTGGACCCGGCCCGAGCGCTGGTCCTGCTTCGAGGGCAGGTGGTGATTACGCCCGAGTCGACGCGCGAGTCCAGTTCGACCCTTGAGCTTGGCGCCCGAGGAAGACTCGATGGCCGGTCAGGCTACGATGCCGACGAGTGGGAACGGCGCCCCGAAGATCGAGCGATCACCCTTGCCGACGAAGTCGAGCACCTTCCCGGGATCGGGGGCAGGGCTGGCGGCGGCGGACCGAGCGCCGACCCTCGCCCCTCCGTCCCGGCACCCCGGGCCGCGGGGCAGGCTTGGAGATATGACGAAGCTGACGCTGAGCTGGCCCAGGCTCGTGAAGGGCAACTGGCCATGATCCGCCGGCAGGAAGGGGAGCGGCTGCGCGCTTTCGGCACGGAGCTTGACCGCCAGGGCAACGCGGCCCGCGCATTGGAGCAGGTCGCCCAGGCCAGGCTTCGGCCGGACAGTGAGATGCAGCGGCGAACATGGATCGAGCAGGCCGAACCGGCACTGGCGTTGCTGCTGGAGGTGGCAAGAGCGGAGGCGGCGACCGATCAGCCGCTGGTCGCCCAGGCGCGGCAACAGTTGCTGTGGCTGATCGGATTTTTTGAGGATCGGTCCATCCATGACCATGCCGCGACGTTGCTGGACCGCTGGCTCGCCGGCGATGCCACGCACCCGGCGCGTGTTGCCCTTGGCATCCGCGCTTTGGAAAACCAGCTTCGCTGGGCTTCGCGGCCCGCTGAGACCGCATCGCCCAACATGGCTTGGCTGGAGGAGCGCATCGCGCTCTTTACGCGGTTCAACGAGCGTATCGAAGCATGGATCAATAACCATGCCGACCTGACCGTGCATCGTGAATACCTCCGCCAGGCGCGCATGATGCGCATCCAGAGCGTCGCGGGGCAGGCATCGGTCACCGAGCCGGTGCTGCCCGGCCGCGCCATCGGGCTTCGGCTCGATGCGGCAGACCGTTGGCTGGCGCTGGCCCGTGATCGAACCGATGCCGCGCAGGTGGAAGCGGCTTACCAGCAGGCTTGGCGGATCGCCGAGTCGCTGAAGGAAGCCCGCAACCGAGAAGCGGCCGTCACGCTCTTCAGCCGCATCGTCACCGAAGCGCCCGACCACGCCCTGGCCAACCAGGCGCGGCGCCGGATCGCCGAGGTACACACCGACGAGCTGACCAGCCCGCTTCGCGCTGTCGAAGCCTGGCAGGAGTATTTCGCCCTGAGCGGGCAGGATGTCTCCAGCCAGATTCACCGCATCGGCGAGCAACTGGCCTCGATGCAACGGTATCTTGAAGCGTTGCATGTCTACGGCGTCTTCGTGGACAGCTTCCCCACCGATCCCCGCGCGCCCCAGGCGCTGTTGGCCATCGGGCAGACCCATCAGGCCAACGAATCGTGGATCGATGCGATGAAGGCCTACCAGCGCCTGATGGATGAGTATCCGGCGGTCGGCCATGTCATCGATGCGCGCCTGGCGATGGCCGAGTGTCACATACATCTGAGCCAGTGGAACAAGGCTCGCGCCATCTACGAGGACTTCGTCCGCACCGCGTCCCAACACCCGAGGGTGAGCATGGCCTACGGCCGGATCGAGACGCTCAAGAACCTGGCCCGCTTCCAGACACTGCTCGCCGATCCGAATGTTCAGCGCAACCGCGATGATGCCCAGTTCCAGATCGCCCGCATCTGTCAGGAACGGCTGGAGAACCCGATCAAGGCGATCGAGGAATACGGCAAGGTGCTGCGCGACTTCCCAACCAGCGCCTGGGCCGATGATTCCCAGCTTGAGATCGGCATCATCCTGCTCGCCCTCGGGCGCGTGGATGAAGGCCGCGATGCGCTGTTGGCGGTGACCCGCTATGAGAACAGCCCGCTGGCCGGCCGCGCATTGTTCCTGCTGGCCCAGAGCTATGAGCAGCAGGCGGTTCAACTGGCGTCGATCGGCCAGGAACCGGAGTTGGATCGAATCGTGATGCTCAATCGCGACGCGTATCAGATGCAGCGGCGACGCAGCGAGGCGGCGCAGGTCCGCCAGCAGGAGGTGGTCCGTGAGCTTCGCGACGCCGGCAAGTTTGATCAACTGGCCCTCGAAGAAACCTTCGGCAACGTTCGCTTCAACGGCCTGGACAACACGATCGCGCTCTACTCGCGAATCGCGGAGATCGAGACCGAGCGACGTTCGGCTCTGGAACTGGCCAATCTTCAGGACCGGATCAACGAGGCGTATCGCAAGGCCGTGGCCGTCTACCTTCGCGCGGCAGCCGACTACCCACTGGCTGAACGGACAGCCGACAGCCTGCTTCGCGCTGCCCGGATTCAGGAAACCCAGCTCCGCGACATCGATGGCGCGATGCGGACCTATGAACGAATCGTCCGCTTCTTCCCGGCATCACCCGCGGCCGAGGATGCGGCCTGGAAGGTCGCCCACTCGCATGTGAGCAAGGGGCGGTTTGAAGAGGCGGTTCCCGCGTTCCGCGACTTCATCCGCAAGTACCCGGCCAGCACCAAGCTCGCCGAAGCCCAGTTCGGCCTGGCCGAAGCACTGGAACATCTGGGCCGCTGGGTCGAAGCCATGGACGCCTACGAAACCTTCCGCCAGCGATTTGAAGATCACCCCAACGCTCGGATCGCGGCCGAGCAGATCAACTGGATCAAGGCGTATCGACGCTGAGCGCCGGCTCGGCCCTGACCCCCGAAGTTACCCGAACGCAACGCAATTGGAGTACACCACCATGCAATACCGCATACCCCGTCTGATCACCCTCGCTTCACTTGGCCTCTGCCTGGGGATATCGATCCCATCATTGGCCGCTTCGCCGTCCGGCGAGCGACCGATCCGCCCGATCGCCAACCAGGTCGAGACCGAAGCCGCGCGTGAAGCCGCCAGGCTATACGCCGAGGGGCGCGACCTGTTCTTCAAGTCCGAATTCGAGCAGGCCGTCGAGACGCTGGCCAAAGCCGTGGAAGCCGATGCGGACAACATCCCCGCACGCCTGCTTTATGGCCGCGCCCTGACCCTGGTCGGCAAGCCCGCCGATGCCATCGAGCAGTTCCAGGGCATCCTCAGCAAGAACCCCGAGCACGTCGAAGCCGGGACGGAGCTTGCATCGCTGCTCGATCCGGACAAGGAACCGGACCGGATCATCAGCACGCTCACGCCTTTGCTGCCGATCAAGACCGATTACACCATCCACACCATGCTGGCCCAGGCATGGGAAGCGAAACTGAGCGCGGCCACCACGGCGGAGGAAACGGCCCAGGCGCTTGAAGAAGCGCGTCGGCATCGCGAGCGGGCGATCGAGCTCAACCCCCGCGATCCTCGCGATCACACGGCATTGGCCAATCTCTACCTCACCCAACGCCAGTTCGCCCGCGCGGCGGCGAGCCTCGAAACCGCCGCCCAACTCACCGAACCGGCCGCGATCGATCACTTCCGACTGGCCACGGTCTACTTCAACCTGCGCAACTACCTGGGCAGGCTTACCGTGGTCGAAGCGCGTGAAGGGAAAATCGGCGACTTCACGGCCGAGAATCAGTTGCTGATCGAGGAAGCGCCCGGCCGCCCCGGACACTTCATCGCCGCGCCGCCGCGCTCGGCCATCCACCAGATTCACCGCGCCCGCGCCCTGGGTCTGGATGCCCCGGAGCTGATCTTCCTGGAAGCCAACACATGGCTCAATGCCCGGCGCTTCGAACGTGCCGAGTCGATCTATGCCCAAATGGAAGACAAGCTCCGCCAGGAGGATCGCGGCCTGTACTGGTACTACCGCGCTCAGGCCGCGCGGGGCATGAACAACCCCGAGCGTTTCATCGAACTGACCCGCAAGGCCATCGAGGTCGAGCCGGACATCTACCAGCCCACCCTGGGCGATGCCCTGCTCGAAGCCGCCCGCATGCACGAACGTGCCGGCGACATCGATGCCTACCTCCACCACCTGCGCCAGGCTGTGCGGGTCAACCCGCTGTCGGTTTCGCTCCATCTGACGTTGGCCGATGCGCTCTGGCAACTCGACCGCAAGGCCGAGGCCGCCACCGCCTACCGCCTGGCCCTGGACCTGAGTCCGCAGCACGCCCGACGCGCTGAACTGCTCAACCGAATCCGGATGACCCCCGCCGCGCAACCATAATCCCGACACCATCCTGCGAAGAACGAGCCAACAGCCCGGGCCGTACTGCCAACTTGGCACGCCCGGGCTGTGGTCTATTGGCCGGTTGGCAGGGGCAGGCCCGTCCCGGGATGGCTCTCAAAACCGCGTCCATGCTGCAACATTTTGTCACTATTGAAGTTGCACATACTTCGACGGCCCGGCGACTGCCTGGGCCTGAGGTATCGGCTTTGCCAACCCTCTACACGGCGGAGAAAGGTGCAGCTTGATCGATGCACTGGTCCAACAAGGTGTTTCCCGTGAACTGCAATCGGCGGATCGTCGGCAGATTGGAGGTTCGGACATGCCTGTCCGACGCTTCAATGTGCTCTTGACTGTGGATCGCGAGCACGGGTCGGAACACTGGACCAACCAGTTGGCACAGTTGCTCCAGCCCCAGGGCGTGCACACCTATGTGGCCCGGACGGGCCGGCAGGTGGCCGAATTGGTGCGGCAAACGCCGATCCACGCCGCGGTTCTGGATATGAACCTGCCGCTGGGCGAGGATTCGGGCGACTGGTCCAGCGGGGGCATGTGGGCGCTGGAGTTGATCCGACGCCTGCCGGACCGGCCGCCGGTGGTGCTGCTTCGATCCCCGGCCGCGATGCGGCGTCAGGCTGAGCGCATCCTCGCCGATGCGTTGCGGCTGGGCGCCTTTTCGGTGCTGGACAAACCCGTGGGCGTGGAGGATGTGCTGGCCGTCTTCCGCCGCCTGGTCGACCGCCAGTATCGGGGCCGATGGCCCTCGGAAGACTAGCCAAAGGCGTTTTTGGGTTCCGTTCCCCCAGCGTGTGGACAACCGGCCGGCCGCTTCGCCCGTGGGCGGATGAGCGAGTCGGCGTCATCAAGGAGATTCAATCGATGAAGGTTAAGATTCGACCCCTCGGCGACAAGATTCTGGTTCAGCGTCGTGAAGGCGATGTGAAGACGGCTTCGGGCATCTATCTGCCCGATTCAGCGCGCGAGAAGCCACAGGAGGCCACCGTGATTCGCGTCGGCGACGGCCGCTCGCTGGAGAACGGCAAGCGGGCGGAGTTCAGCGTCAAGGAGAAGGACACCGTCCTGCTGAGCAAGTGGGGTGGGACCGAAGTGAAGATCGATGATCAGGAACTGCTTCTGATCAGCGAAGAAGACATTCTGGCCATCGTCAAGTAAGTAAGCGTACAAGCGGCATCGCCCCGCCCCACCGAGGGCCGGGCGGGCCATGCGCCGCCGCCCGGATCAACCCGGCGCGCCGGACAAATCATTGAACCATCAACAGGAGACGTTGCATATGCCCGCGAAAACCATCAAGTTCGACCAGGAAGCCCGCGAATCGATTCGTCGCGGCGTCCACAAACTGGCCAAGGCCGTTCGCACCACCCTCGGCCCGTCCGGACGCGTGGTCATCATCGAGAAATCATTCGGCTCACCCACCGTCACCAAAGACGGCGTGACCGTGGCCAAGGAAATCGAGATCGAGGATGCGATCGAGAACATCGGCGCTCAGATGGTCAAGGAAGTGGCCTCCAAGAGCTCCAAGGACGCCGGCGACGGCACCACCACCGCCACCATCTACGCCGAATCCATCTTCACCGAAGGCCTGAAGAACATCACCGCCGGCGCTGATGCCAATCAGATCAAGCGCGGCATCGACAAGGCCGTGGCGGCCCTGGTCGGCGAACTGGCCGGCAAGAGCAAGAAAATCACCACCAGCGACGAGATCGCCCAGGTCGGCACCTGCGCCGCCAACCAGGATGAATCCATCGGCAGGATCATCGCCCAGGCCATGGACAAGGTCGGCAAGGATGGCGTGATCACCGTCGAGGAAGGCAAGAGCCTGGAAACCACCGTCGAGCTGGTCGAAGGCATGCAGTTCGACAAGGGCTACCTCTCGCCCCACTTCGTCACCGATTCGACCTCGATGGAGTGCGTGCTGGAAGATGCCTATGTGCTGATCCACGAGAAGAAGCTGTCGTCGGCCAAGGACCTGGTCCCGATCCTCGGCAAGGCCGTGGAAGCCGGTCGCCCGATCCTGATCATCGCCGAGGATATTGATGGCGAAGCCCTGGCGACGCTGGTGGTCAACAAGCTGCGTGGTGCCTTGAAGGTCTGTGCGGTCAAGGCCCCGGGCTTTGGCGATCGCCGCAAGGCCATGCTCGAAGACATCGCGGTGCTGACCGGCGGCCGCGCCATCATGGAAGAGTTGGGCATCGATATCGAGAAGCTCGAGCTCAATGAACTTGGCCAGGCCAAGAAGATCGTGATCGACAAGGAAAACACGACCGTCATCGAAGGCGCGGGCAAGAGCGCGGCCATCAAGGGCCGGATCGAAGCCATCAAGGCCGAGATCGACCGCTCGACCAGCGACTACGACATCGAGAAGCTCCAGGAGCGGCTGGCCAAGCTCAGCGGCGGCGTGGCCCAGATCAATGTTGGCGCGGCGACCGAGTCGGAGATGAAGGAAAAGAAGGCCCGCGTGGAAGACGCCATGCACGCCTGCCGCGCCGCGGTCGAGGAAGGCATCCTGCCCGGTGGCGGCACCGCCATTCTCCGTGCCCGCAAGGCCCTGGACGCCGCGCGCAAGAGCTGCACCGGTGACGAGGCCGTGGGCGTGGACATCGTCGATCGCGCTGTCAGCGGCCCGATCAAGCAGATCGCGGTCAACGCCGGCCTCGATGGCTCGGTGGTCGCCAACAACGTCGAGGCGAGCAAGGAGTTCGCCCACGGCTTCAACGCCCTGACCCACGAATACGGCGACATGTTCAAGATGGGTGTGATCGTGCCCACCAAGGTCGAACGCATCGCCCTGCAAAACGCCGCCTCCATCGCCGGCCTGCTTCTGACCACCGATGCAGTCGTGGTCGAGATCAAGGAAAAGAAGAAGGCCCCCGCCGGCGGCCCGGACATGGATGACATGGACTATTGATCCATCATCCGGCGAGAGACCGCTCGCCCGAAGACACAACCCAAACCAAAGAAAGCCCGGCCCCACAAGGCCGGGCTTTTTTTGGTGGTCGCATATCGCCAGGGGCGGCCGCGCTGCGACGAGCCTGTTCAGCCCGACAAGCATCGCAAACAAAACAGTTCGAGTTACAAGCCCGCCTCAACGACTTCGTCACCCGGACGCCCAAGACCTCCACCCAAGACCTTGCGCAACTGTTGTTCGATCAACGGCAACCGCAAGCTTGACCGCGACCGCCTGATGTTCGCTCAACTTCAAGCCAACGGGCTTATTGGGATGGATGCATTATAGACTTCCGCCCATGGCGAAATGGATCGGCACAGCCACAACAACAAGCACCGCCAAGTAGATTACCCAAGCCACAGCACCGACAGGAACAGCGATGCACAGACGCCGCGTCCTTGAGCCCTGCCCAGCGAGTAACAGATTGATCACCATGAAAAAGCCCAGCGTTACAGGCAGAAACATAAAATCCAAGATGTCGTTCGTTCCCGAGCGGAGGTCGGCGTGGATATGCAGCCAGTCCAACAATGCCCAAACGAGTATCATCGCCAATATCGCGGCGATATTGCCCCCAATGATTGCCATCAACCTACCGATCGCCATGCTTCACTCCCCCGCCGTTGACTCTCGGGTTGGTTTGGATTCGCTGGAGATGACCCCGGGGGCGATCACCACGCCGAGCAATGTCGCCGCGCACCCGGCCGACGCGTAGAGCACCGGCAGCGCCATCACGCGCGAGGGCAGATCGCCCTGGTAAAAGGCGGCCAGCGCGGCGGCGGTATTGTCGTAATTGATCATGGCCTGGACATAGCCGGAAAGCCCCACCGCGATCGGCGCCAGCGCCACACCCAACAGCGCCGCCTTGGGAAAGGCCAGATGAACGACGATGCCGCTGAGTAATCCGGCGATCACCAGCGACCAGAACGCCTGCCCGAGGTGAGGCGATGCCAGGAGGATGCCTAGAAGGATCAACTGGACCACCCCCGCCACAACGCCAGCGCCCAACATCGGTCCGATCGGCCCGAGCAATCGCAACCCCGAGTCGTCGGAGTGGTTCGCATCAGCTCCGCCCTGCTTCCGCGAAGCCTCCATGTCAATCAATCGTTCGATCACCACGCCCACGATCAGCACCACCATGCCCCAGACCAGAATCTCGATGGCCAGGCTGATCCACCCGGCGGGCAGACTCACCCGGTGCATCCAGCCATCCACTCCGCCGCCTCGATGAGCCAGAAAGGACAGGGAGATGGTAAAGCACAGCAGACCACCAACCGCGTGGTGCCAGCGGGCGATCACCCAGGCCAGCGCGGCGGGAACGATCGCGGCGGCGATCGCCAGGAGCACGGCCAGAATCGGAGCGGCTCGGGCCGAGGTCAGGCTCAGGCCCTCGCTGCCATCGGGCGCCACAAGCATCCCTTCCACCAGCAGCCAGGGCCAGATCGAAAGGGCAATCACACCAAGATAGATAAGCAGTCGCTTCATGCATGCACCGGCTGGCCGCTAGTCTAACCACTGGGCCAATTCGGGGCTCAGATAGCTGATCACCAGATCGGCCCCCGCGCGTCGAATCGCCCGCGTGACTTCAAGCCCGGCCTCTCGCAGGTCCAGCCAGCCCCGCTCGGCGGCGGCACGAAGCATCGCGTATTCGCCGCTGACGTGATAACCCACCACCGGGCAATCCGCCGCCCGGCGCACCGATGCGACGATGTCAAGGTAAGTATGGGCCGGCTTGACGATCACCATGTCCGCCCCCTCCTCGATGTCCAGGGCGATCTCCCTCGCCCATTCCCGGGTTCGCCGATCATCCATCTGATAGCCGCGCCGATCCCCATGTCGCATCCCACCTTCACCCGCATCGCGAAAGGGGCCATACAGATTGGAGGCGTATTTGACGGCGTAGCTGCAAAGGGCGGTCGAATCATGCCCGGCCTTGGATAGCGCCTGGCGGATGGCACGCACCTGGCCATCCATCATCGCCGACGGCGCAACGACATCAGCACCCGCCGCGGCCAGATGCGCGGCGATCTCGCCCAGACGGTCGATGGTCGGATCATTTTCCACATCGCCCGGCAATCCGTCTTCCCGAAGCAACCCGCAGTGGCCGTGATCGGTGTATTCACAGAGGCACACATCGGCCCACAGGATGACATCCAGCCGGGCGCGGCCAACCGCCTCGATCAACCGCATCACCGGCCCGTGGTCGGCATCAGCCATCGAACCCCGGCCGTCCTTGGCATCAGGCTCGACCACCCCGAAGAGCAGAAACTGAACAATCCCCAGCTCGCGCCAAGCCGCGATCCGTTCCACGGCCTCTTCAACCGGCCACTGGCAAACGCCGGGCATCGATTCGATGATTCGGGATTCGGAACGTGACGTGACAAAGACCGGGTGAACCAGATGTCGCGCTTCAAGCGTCACCTCGGCCAGCGCATCCCGCATGGCGGGCAGCTTTCGCAGCCGACGTGGACGATGAAGCGGGGCGCTCATGTGCGTTCATCTCCGCGCTGAGTCGAAGAATCGGCGCGTTCGCTTCGCCGCCAGGGAATCTCGCGGCCATCGCCCCAGAGCATCTCGAGGTCGTAATACGATCGGGTCGCCGGCTCGAAGAGGTGGACCAGTACATCGACGAAGTCGAGGACCAGCCACTTGCCCGGCGGATCGCTTTCGCCGGCGAACTTGCCCATGTTGTGCTCGCGGGCAAGGTCCTCGATCTCGGCGGCCAGCGAGCGTATCTGCCGGTCGCTGGTTCCCGTGGCGATGAGCATCAGGTCGCAGAGCTGGCTCTTGCCCTGGACATCGAGCAATCGGATATCGGTGGCGTGCCGATCGTGACACAGCCGCGCGGCCTCGAGGGCGAACGCTTGAATCTGGGCGTCTTCTTCAGGTGAGTGCCGCGGGGTTCGCGGCCGGGGAGATGCCTCTGAAGCATGGGAATCGGATGTACCCCCCCGACGGTCCGGCTGCGCTGCGCTTGAGTTCTGTTCCTGATTCACCAAACCGTCAATCTTCCTATACGGCTGAACCTTCAACCGATCGACAACGGCGCCGGTCGGTCCGGTCAGCGGCCCTTGCGCTCGACGCGCCCGGGGCCGTTGAGGGGCATGCTCATTCGCTTGGCGCTTTTGCGAGCCGCGCGGCGATTGCGTTCGCTGGGCTTCTCATAGTAGGCCTGACGCTTGATGTCCTTGGTCAGACCTTCCTTCTCGCACATCTTCTTGAATCGACGAAGAATCTGCTCCGCCGATTCGCCAGCTCGCGCCTTGATCCGAATAGTCATGCATGCTCCTTCGCTGCTTATCGTGGTGTCTCGGGCATCCGGCCGAACCAGGCCGTCAAGCCCAACGGAAATCGATCGTCAACAGGCCAGGGCGGGCATCACCACGCGAAGTGGGCGAACGCCTTGTTGGCATCAGCCATACGGTGGGTCTGCTCGCGAACCTGGATCGACTTGCCCTCGTTGTTGAAGGCATCATAGATCTCCTTCGCCAGCCGGCGGTACATCGCCTTGCCCTTCTCCGAGCGGGCTGACTGGAGAATCCAGCGAAACGCCAGGCTCTGACGACGCTTGGGCTTGACGCTCATGGGCACCTGGTAGTTGGCGCCGCCGACGCGCTTGGAGCGAACCTCCACGCGTGGCTTGACGTTCTCGATGGCCTGATGGAAAACCTCGATCGCCGGGGGCTCGCCCTTGGTCCGCTTTTCGATTTCCGCCAGCGCCTGGTAGACGATCTTCTGGGCCGCAGACTTCTTGCCGTCATACATCAGGCAGTTGATGAAGCGGCTGAGCACCTTGCTCCCGTAAACGGGGTCGGGCTTGAGTTGTTCTTCCGATTTCGTGAAGCGCGTTGCCATTTTTTTTCTTAAACTCCTCCGGCTCATCCATCCTGAGACATTCAGGATCATCTGTTCACCGTCCCGTCTTGAAGGGCCCGACGCGGACCGATCTTGACCGGACGATTACTTGCCGGTTACCAAATCAATTCAACTGGCCCCGAAACCTTTTCCTCCACCCCCGCCCCGTCCGGCACTGCGATCAGCCGGGTTTATCGCGATCCCTACCGCCTTCAGCGGGTTACTTGGGCCGCTTGACGCCGTACTTGCTCCTGCCCTGCTTGCGTTCGCTCACACCCAGGCAATCCAGCGTGCCGCGGACGATGTGGTAGCGGACACCAGGCAGATCGCGAACTCGGCCACCCCGCACCAGCACGATCGAGTGCTCCTGGAGGTTATGGCCTTCACCGCCGATGTACGCCGAAACCTCCCGCGAGTTACTCAGGCGAACACGGGCGACCTTCCGCTGAGCGGAATTGGGCTTCTTGGGCTGCTGGGTCTTGACCAGAAGACAGACGCCGCGCTTGAGCGGATTCGCCTCAAGGTCCTTGGTCTTGCTCTTGGCCCGCTCCGTTCGTCGGGGCCTGCGGACAAGTTGATTGATCGTGGGCATAAACCGTAATTCCCGCTGTGGACTGCATCCGAATACCGATCGCGCCGCTCGTGCAGGGCGAGCCACGCAGTATAGCCGAGCCGGGCCGGATTCTGCAAGTTACCGGCAAACGCCTTCGTGGCCGGGACCGGCGGCCGTAACAGCCACGCCACGCCGCCCCTCCACCGCCGCCATCGACCCCGGAGCGCCGTGGGAGGCCGGGTTAGGGCCCGGGGGCCGGGTTCCGGGGGCCGGGGGCCGGGGCCGGGGGCCGGGGCCGGGGGCCGGGGGCCGGGGGGTTGGCCGAACCCCCGGGTCTTGGTGGCCGGAACCGCCGAAAGCCGCCATTTGCCTGAATCCAGACATCCTGAGTAGACTTCCGCCATGCTTACCCTGGCAACCGCCTCTGAGTTCAGTCATTACGTCCCCCTGGCCGTGCTGCTGGTCATGGCGCTCATATTCGGAGTCGCCAATCTTGTTTTGACCCATGTCATCGGCCCCAGCCGCAAGGGCAAGGTCAAGGGCACGACCTACGAATCCGGCGTCAACCCGATCGGCACCGCGAGGCGGCGATTCAATGTCCGCTTCTACATCGTCGCCATGACGTTTCTGCTCTTCGATGTCGAGATCGTTTTCCTGTATCCCTGGGCCTCGGTCTTCTCCAGTCTGGCCGAGGACAGCGGCCTGACGCCGGTCTTTCTGGGCCGCTGCCTGTTCTTCATTCTGACCAGCATCATCGCCTTCGCCTATGCGTGGCGAAAAGGCGTATTCCGGTATGACTGATCAAGGGCTGGCCATCGTGCTATGCTCTGAATGATGAGCGGGCGATCGGTCATCACAATCGGCAATTTTGATGGCGTCCATCGCGGTCATCAGGCGATCCTCACCGCCGGCCGCGCCCTGGCCGATCAACTGGGCATCCGGCTGGAAGCCCTGACCTTCGACCCGTCGCCGCGCGAGGTGCTCCAGCCGGACCATGCGCCCCGCCGGCTCTGCACCGCCCAACAGCGATTGGAATGGCTCAAAGCGGCCGGAGCGGATCACGTCATCGTGCTGGACCCTCGACACGGACTGCTGGACACACCGGCCCGGGAGTTCCTTGAATGGCTCGAGCGCCATCATCCCCCGGCCGCGATGGTCGAAGGACCGGACTTTCGATTCGGCCACCAGCGCCAGGGCGACCTGACGATGCTGCGGAAGTGGGCGTTATCCCGGAAAATCGATCTGGTCGTGGCTCCCAAGCTGCTCCGCCAGATCAATGATCATCACAACCTTGAGCTATCCAGCAGCGTCTGCCGGGAATTGCTCCGGCTTGGACGGGTTCGCGAGCTTGAGCTTTGCCTTGGGCGGCCGTTCACGTTGCGCGGCGTGGTCACCGTGGGCGAAAAGCGAGGGCGGGCGCTGGGCGTGCCCACGGCCAACCTCCAGACCGACGATCGGCAGATGCTGCCGTCCGATGGCGTCTATGCCGGCCGAGCGAGCATCGGCGGCGCCAAGGATGCCTGGTGGCCAGCGGCGATCAGTGTGGGCATCAAGCCGACGTTCGCAACGCGCCGTCGCATCATCGAGGCCCATCTGCTGGGCTATGCCGGAGACCTCTACGACCAATCGCTGGACCTCACGTTCGAACACTGGGTCCGCGACCAGCAGCGCTTCCCCAATGTGACCGAACTGGCGGCGCAGCTTCGCCGCGACCTCGACAAGACCCGCGATCTGCTCCGGCTGGATCAGACCGCCGGTTTTTCCGAAAGCAATTCTGAACCGTTGCCCCTGGCATTCCAGTGAACCGACTCATGGCCGAATATGTATCCAATATCGATCTTCCGGGCGTCGCCCATGACCTGCAACAGGCCGGACGGGTGTGGATATTGACCCATGCCAAGCCCGATGGCGATGCCATCGGCGCGATGATCGCGTTGACTCGAGCGCTGCGTCGGCGAGGCGGTGAAGTTGAAGCGATCCTCGTGCCACCCGTGCCCCAGGGGCTGCGGACACTTGACGGGTTTGATGATTTGCGCCTGCTGAATCCTGATGAAAAACTCGAACCGGCCGATCGGGTGGTGCTGGTCGATACTGGGGCATTCACGCAACTGGGCGAAGCGCGCTCACTGGTCGAGCGTGCCCTAGCGCGTGTGATGATTCTTGATCATCACCTCGGTGGCGACATTCCCGCCCCGCTTCGTTACATCGATGGCCACGCCGCGGCGACATGCGAGATCATCGCCGACCTGTTGTCGTTCTGGACCGTGCCCGAGGGCGATGTATTCGACGATGAAGCGGTTCGAGAGGCGCTCTTCTGCGGCATCGCCTCGGATACCGGCTGGTTCCGTTTCAGCAACACGCGGGCGCGAACCCACGAGCTGGCGGCGATGCTTCTTCGCCGCGGACTGGATCAGGCTTCGCTGTATCAGCGAACCGAGCAGAGCGAACGAGTCGAGAAGCTGTCGCTGATGGTTCGCTCGCTCAGCAGCCTGGAACTACTGGCCGGCGGACGCGCGGCGATCATGTCCATTCGTGCCCGCGACTTCGCCGAAACCGGCGCTTCGATCGAAGAAACCGATCGCTTTGTGGACTTGCCGCGTATGGTCGATAGCGTGCAGGTGGTGGTGCTCGCGGTCGAGTCGCCCTCCAACCATGGCGATGCCGACCCGGAGATTCGCCTGAGCCTGCGAAGCAAGCCGGGGTCCGACGCGGTCAACGTGGCGACGCTGGCAGCGCGCTTCAATGGCGGAGGGCATGCCCGCGCGGCCGGCGCGAGAATCCACGCACCGCTGGACCAGGCCCTGACCCAGATTCGCCAGGCGGTCATCGAGGCGTTGAGGCAACAGTAGGCAACGATGAGTTGGCGTATGCGTCCTTCAGGAGTCTGATGCCATGAACAGCTTCGCGGCACTCTCGGCGGCGGGAAGCGCTGCGGCAACCGGCGCAGCCGCCCAGGCCGTCATCGCACAGGCCATCAAGGCCTCGGGCGTGATCGTCCATGTCGAGCCGCTGGAGTTTCAGGCCATCCTGGCGCTATGCGAAGAGCCCCTGGTCGTGCATGCCCATGTCACCGTCTTCTTCCGCCGCAAACAGCATCAATACCTAACCAGCTTCCGCGGCCTTGCCTTCTATGCGCGATCGCCCGAGCCCATCGAGCTGCCTGAACATTGTCCACTGATCGAAGCGAAAGGAATCTGGATACCGGGTTGACGGCGCGACCATCGCGTTGGGATGGCCCATGATCGGGTCAGTTCGAATCATCGCGCAGGTTCTGCTAGACTGTGCCATGCAGCGCGTCTTCCGCTACTCGGAGCGAACACAAATCATGATTGAGTCGAATCCCTCGACACGGCCGTCCAGTTCTGGAATCGTGTTTTTCGCATTGCTCGCGGGTCTCCTGATCGTGTCGTTGGCCGCATGTGACCGCGAGGGTGATGAAACGATCCGGACTACGGAAGTGCCCAAAGGATCGGAGCCGATCGCGCCGGATGATGAAGTCCATGAACAGCGGACGCCCCCGATCGCCGCGCAACCGTCGGCCGATGAACCGCGTTGGACCGTTCCCGAGACCTGGACCCGTGATGAAGCGCCGCGCGAGGCGCGTTACACGACCTTCATGGCCGAGGACGAAGATGGGCCGGTCGAGGTGGCGGTGACACGCTTTCCCGGTGATGTCGGCGGCATGCTGGCCAATGTCAATCGATGGCGCGGGCAGGTCGGCCGGTCTCCGGTGACACAACAGCAGGTCACCGAATTGGTTGAATTGTTCGACCTCGATGGGTTTGAGGGCTACCAGTTGCACATCGAGGGTGTTGACCGCGATATCGTGGTCTCGGCGGTGTTCGAGCCGGCGGCCAACCGAACCTGGTTCGTCCGCGTTCTGGCCCAGCCCGCGGTCGCGCATCGCGTGGCCCCGCAGGTGTTCGAATTCGCTCAATCGTTCCAGCGTCCCGGTTATTGAAGGGGGCGCTGAATCCCGCCGTTCACCGGATCGTTCGAGAAGGTGTGTACATGGCTCGCAAGCTTCTGGCCCCGCTGGCATCGCTGCATCTGACAATCGGATTGATGGCCCTGGCAATGGTCCTGATCTTCATCGGGACGCTGGCGCAGGTGCAATTGGGCATCTGGGAGACCGTGGACACGTATTTCCGCAGTCCGATGGTGTGGATCGATCCGCGGATTTTTGTTCCCCCTCAGCTCCTGACCGCATCCATCTCGATTCCATTTCCCGGTGGCATGACCATCGGGGGGTTGTTGCTGATCAACCTGCTGGCAGCGCATGCGATGCGCTTCAAGCTCTCATCCCGTCGAATCGGTGTGCTGATTCTTCATGCCGGGCTGATCGTCCTGCTCGCCGGCGAGTTCGTCACCGCCCTCAAGGCCGAAGAGGGCATGATGACCATCGATGTCGGTTCCAGTTCGCGCTATGTCGAGGACATCCGAACGGTTGAATTGGCCGTGATCGACCCCTCGGACCCTGAGGTTGACCAACTCGTGCTCGTTCCCGAGGCCCGGATCAAGCGGGCGCTCAAGAGTGGCGAATTGATCACCGATGAAGCGCTGCCCTTTGATATCCGCATCGATCACTGGATTTCCAACAGCCGCCTGCTTCGGGCCGACGGCGCGACCCCGGCGGACCGGGGGCTGGGACGCGAAGCCGTGCCCGAAACCCTGGCGCCGGTGCGCGGTGTGGACGGCGCACAGACCGATGCCCCCTCGGCCTACGTCACGCTCCTGCGCGATGGCGAGCCGCTGGGCACCTGGTTGCTCTATGTCAATCTGATCCGTGCCCAGGAGGTCAAGGTCGATATCGGCGACGACCAGACCCGGCAATACGGCATCGCCCTGCGGTACCAGAGGAAGTACAAGCCCTACACCATTCACCTGCTCGAGTTCCGCCACGAGCAGTTCGTCGGCACGCGGATTCCCCGCAACTTCGCCAGCCGCGTGCGGATCGAAGACCCCAAGCGCGGCGTGGATCGCGAGGTGATGATTTCGATGAACAACCCGCTCCGCTATGCCGGGGCGACCTTCTACCAGGCATCGTACAAGCCCGATGACTCCGGCTCCGTGCTTCAGGTCGTCCGCAATCCGGGTGCGATCCTGCCGTACATTGCCTGCATTCTGGTCGGCGGCGGCATGATCTATCACTTTGTCCTTGGCCTGACCACCTTCCTTCAACGCCGCACCAGGCAACACCTGCCGACTCGTCCCCGAACCACCGATGAGCAGGGGCCCACCGTGGCATCGATCGCGCTGCCGTGGGCCGCGGCGCTATTGGGCATCGCCCTGGCGCTCCATGCCCTGTATCGCCCAGCGCCACAGAACGAATACGACATCGAAACCTTCTCCCGACTACCGGTATCAGCCGGTGGGCGCGTCAAGCCGATGGACAGCGTGGCGAGGCATGTGTTGCTGGCGACCGGCGGAAGGCAGACGGTGCGCATCGAGGAGCCGTCCGCTGAACCTGGACAACCGCCCGTCAGCCGGACCGTCCCGGCCATCGAGTTTCTGCTGGACCTGATGGCCCGGCCCGAAGTCATCCGCGACTATCCGCTGGTGCGCGTCGATCATCCGGATGTGCTGGCGCTGATGGATTTGAAGCCGGAGGAGCTTGGCCGGTTGAGCCTGGCGACGATCGAGCCGCACTGGCGGGAGATATCCCAGCAGGCCACGGCGGCGCTGGATGTTCCCTCGCGACGCCGCGATTCGTTTCAACGGAGCGTGGTGAGCCTGTTCGCCCGGGTCAACATGGTGCTGGAGCACTCGCAGATGCTTGCGCCCTTCGTTGTGCCGCCGATGCATGACGATGATGAATGGCAGATGATACGCGATGCGGCCATCGGCGGAATGCTGCCGGACGGTCATCCATCGCTCGAAGGACAGACGCGCAGACCATCGCACCCGGCCGTGGGCTACTACAACGCCATGATGACGGCCTACATCGACCGGAAGCCCGAGGCCTTCAATGAGGCGGTCGCATCGTATTATCAGTGGCTCAACGAGCATCTGCCGCGCCAGACGCGCCGAGCTCATCACGAGGTGCTTTTCAGCCGCGCTTCGCTTTTCACCGGTGCCATGGCGGTGTACGTGCTGGCGTTTCTGGCCGCCTTCGGATCAATGCTGCTTCGGCTCCGGGCCGAGCCTGAGGCCGGCGGACGCGACCGGGCCGCCGAGTGGCTGCGGCTGTCGGCTTTCGGCCTGATCATTGGCGCGGCGATCATCCACACCGCGGCGATCGCGCTGCGAATCTATCTCCAGGGCCGGCCGCCGGTCACCAATCTTTACTCCTCGGCGGTGTTCGTGGGCTGGGCTTCGGTGCTGCTGGGCCTGATGCTCGAACGCATCTACCCGATCGGCGTGGCGATCGTCGGCGCGGCGTGCGTGGGCTTTACCACCCTCGTGGTGGCCCATCACCTGGGCAGTGACGGCGACACGATGCAGATGATGCAAGCGGTGCTTGACAGCAACTTCTGGCTGGCCACGCATGTCATCACCATCACCCTGGGATACTCGGCCACCTTCCTGGCCGGCGCCCTGGGGATGATCTACATCCTGACCGGGGTGTTCACGCCGTTTCTGACCCGTACGCGCGCCCAGACGCTGGGGCGGATGGTGTATGCCACCGTCTGCTTCGCCCTGCTGTTCAGCTTCGTGGGCACGGTGCTGGGCGGCATCTGGGCGGATCAATCGTGGGGCCGCTTCTGGGGCTGGGATCCGAAGGAGAACGGCGCTGCGCTGGTGGTGCTGCTCAATGCCATCATCCTCCACGCGCGCTGGGGCGGCATCGTTCGTCTGCGCGGCATCATGGTCCTGGCGGTGCTGGGCAACATCGTGACGGCCTGGAGCTGGTTTGGCACCAATATGCTCGGCATCGGGCTTCACTCCTACGGCTTCATGGAATCGGGCCCGTTCTGGATGATGGCCTTTGTCATCAGCCAGCTTCTGATCATCAGCATCGGCCTGATACCGACCGCCGGCTGGTGCAGCGAGCGGACATCGGAAGCTTCAGGGCAACAAAGCCCGGTTGCACTGAAACCCTGAGCGATTTTTTCGTGTTTACCATTTGGATTCCGACGATATTTTTGTAAACTAGCCTCGTGGCGATCATTCGGTCGTACACCGGGTTCAGGGCTTGATCATGCCGGAAGATCCGAAATCCTCGCAACCCGTTCCGCTGGAACAACCCCCGGAAACTTCTCCGGTTGGTTCATCATCGGCCGGGAGTTCCGAGGTATGGCGCAAGGGTTTGCTGGCCCAGATCGGTTTCCTGCCGCTTGCGCTGACGCTGCTGTTGGGCATGTTCGGCGGTGTCGGGCTCTTTACCTTCGGCTACGGTGAGGGCGCTTCCTACCTGACCGATAATCCGGCCTCCTGCGCCAACTGCCATGTCATGCAGGACCATTACGACTCCTGGATCAACTCAAGCCATCGCCATGTGGCCGTGTGCAACGACTGCCATCTGCCGCATGATTTTCTGGGCAAGTGGATCACGAAGGCGGATAACGGCTTCTTTCATTCGCTGGCCTTCACCACCGGCCAGTTCCATGAGCCGATCCAGATCAAGCCCCGCAATCGCCGCGTGACCCAGAACGCATGCCTGAGTTGTCACGGAGACCTGGTGGACCATATGAAGCCGGCGGTGCGTGGTGGTGACATGCTCAGTTGCGTGCATTGCCACAGCGATGTCGGCCATCGTCATCGACCATAGCCCCGCCCCCGGAAGCCAGCCAACGACCGACTGAAAGACCAAGTCATGAGCGAAGAATCACCCAAAGCCAAACCCCAAGCCACATCCCCTGAAAGCGAACCCACCGCCGCCACGCCGCGGGCAGGCATGGGCGGACGCAAGCTGCTGGTGCTCGGCAGCCTGCTGGTGGTCACCTTGCTGGCCACGCTGATCGTGACCTATACGTTGGTTACCATGTTCGAACACCGGCAGGATGCCCGCTCGCCGTTCGCCATGGTGGTGCAACTGGATGAGACCAGCGTGAATCCCCGGCTGTGGGCGCTCAATTTTCCCCATCACTACGATGAATATCTGCTGACGGCCGGTGATCAGTTCCGGGGCGGTTCCGAATCGCTGCCGGAAAGCAAGCTCGACCAGATGCCCTGGCTCAAGCGGCTTTTCGCCGGCTACGCCTTTGCGCTGGATTACCGCGAGGCGCGGGGCCACGCCTACATGCTCCACGACCAGATGCTGACCGAGCGGGTTCATCAGCGCAAGCAGGCGGGGGCCTGCCTTCACTGCCACTCATCCACGACGGTTCTCTATCGCAAGGCCGGGCTCGAGGCCATGGGACTTCCGGCCGACGATGCGGCCCTGGCGCGCGAATTCAACATGGAAGCGGTGATCAAGGGCTTCGAGGTACTCAGCCAGGTGCCCTATCACGACGCCCTGGAGAAGCTCAAGCAGATGCCCGACGGCGTGGTCAATCGTGATGGCACGCACACCCCCCACGAGTTCACCCTGGCCGATCTTCCCGAGGGCCACGAGCATATCGGCGGAGCGCACCCGGTCAGTTGCATCGATTGCCATGATCCCAAGACCATGGAGCTTCGCATCACCCGCCCGGGCTTCATGCTCGGCATCGCCGCGCTGGCTGAAAGTGATGACCCCCTGCCGCACATGCCCAGTGTCAATCGCTGGCGCCGGGGCGATCGCAAGGAGCCTTACGATCCCAATCGCCTGGCCACGCGCCAGGAGATGCGCTCGTTCGTCTGCGGCCACTGCCATGAGGAGTATTACTGCGCCGACCGGGCGACCCTGGTCTTTCCATGGGGACACGGGCTCAAGGCCGAGGATCTGGAGCGTTACTGGGAAGAGAAGAAATTCCCCGATGGCACGCCTTTCTACGACTATAAGCATGCCGAGACCGGCGCCCCGCTGTTCAAAGCCCAGCATCCGGAGTTCGAGCTCTGGAGCCAGGGGATTCACGCCCGAAGCGGTGTGAGCTGCTCGGATTGCCACATGCCCTATGAGCGCCGCGGGGCCATGAAGCTGAGCAACCACAACGTGCGCAGCCCGATGGAGAACATCAACAACGCCTGCCAGACCTGCCACAACGTCTCCGAGCAGGAATTGCGCGAGCGCGTAACGACGATCCAGGACCGTACGGTGCAGCTCAAGGAACGCGCGGCCCAGGCGATGGTCGAAATGCTCGATGCCATCCTCGAAGCCCAGGCCGCGGGGGTGACCGATGAGCAGCTCGCCCAGGTTTTCGTCCTCCAGCGGCGGTCCATGTGGCGTTTGGATTACATCGTCAGCGAGAACTCCAAGGGCTTCCATGCTTCACAGGAAGCGGCCCGGATTCTCGGTGAATCGATCGATTACAGCCGCAAGGCACAATCGATGGCCCTGAGACTTCGCGCGCCGGACGCTCCGGAAATCGATGACCGCCGCCAGGCCGATCCCCCGCCAGGCGCCACCATCGGTGATCGTCCCGAAGAGTGATCCGTCGGGGCGCTCTGAACCGAGGCGGCACCTGGGCACGGCATCCATCGCTCAAGCCCGCCCCCACCGGCCCCGCACACGGCCCAGCAGCCGGGCGATGGGATTCTTCAGGCCCAGGCTCAGCAGATAGACGGCCCCCGCGGCCAGCACCGTGGCCCCTTCCGGGCCGATGCGCGTGCCGTAAACCGCGATGCGCGGCCCCGTCGTCAGCAGGATGCACAGGAGACAGGCGATGACCATCATCGGCACCATGCGCGTGACGTGATGGCCCGCCGTGGCCGCCGGAAGCGTCAGCAGGGCCAGAACCAGGATCAGGCCCACCACCTGCATCAGCGATACAACGACCATGGCGACCAGGATCAGAAGGATCAGATTCACCACGCCCACCCGGATGCCCTGAAGCTGAGCCTGCTGCTCATCGATGCAAACCGCCAGGATGCGCTTGTGCATGAGCAGCACGGTCAGAAGAATGACCAGGGCGATGACGATCATGAAGTTGATCTGCTGATCGGGCACATAAACGATGCTGCCGAACAGATAGCTCATGGCATCGGCGTAGTAGCCGTCGGTGTATTTGAGCAGCAGGATTCCGATCGACATGCCGATCGCCCACAGGGCGCCGATGAGCGTGTCCAGGCGCTCGCGAGCCCGCTG
Source organism: Phycisphaeraceae bacterium (assembly GCA_020831765.1). Lineage (GTDB taxonomy): Bacteria > Planctomycetota > Phycisphaerae > Phycisphaerales > Phycisphaeraceae > JAFIFY01. The sequence continues at coordinate 25,743 of JAFIFY010000080.1, forward strand.
GGCGATCAGGCAGATCAGGAGAGCGCCCAGCACCGCCGCGATCAGTGCCCCCCACAGCGCCCCCTGACGAACCATTTCTCGCGTCGCCCCTTCCCGGGATGCGGCCAGATAGATGCCCGCCCCGATGCCGCCGAACGCCATATGGGCGATCGAACCGCTCAGGAACACGATCCGCCGCGTGATGACATACGGCCCGATCATGCCGCAGCAGAAGCTGGCCAGAAGTCCGGCGAGCAACCCGTTGAGCAGGAACGGGTTGACCTCCATATCGTGGAAGAAACTCATCACCGGCTACGGTCCCTTTCCCGTCGCCGATTCGCCGATCTCCGCGGGCCGGCAGCCTTCATGACACCCCGGATCGGTCAATGGGCAGTCGCTGTCGTGACGGATGCCGCGCATCGGCTGGTGGTACATCGTCGAGATGACATCGGCGCCGATCTCTTCAGCGCGATGGACCACCGCGCGGCGGTTGAGGCAGGCCACACGCTTGAGGTGGGTCGAGACGAACGCCACATCGTGACTGACCATGACGATCGTCAGCTCGCGGTTCAGTTCGTGCAGCAGATCGACCAGGCTTTCTTCCATGTGGGCATCGATCCCCGCCGTGGGCTCATCCAGGAGCAGCAGCTTCGGATCGGCCGCCAGGGCGCGGGCGATCAGCACACGCTGCCGTTGTCCTCCCGAGAGCGAAGCCAGGGGCCGTGACGCCAACTCGGCGGCCCGCACGCGCTCCAGGGCATCAAGCGCCGCGGCGCGATGCGCTGAGCCATACCATGCACCCCATGCCGATAACCCCAGCCGGCCCATCAGCACGATATCCAGCACACTGGCCGGAACCGATGTATCGATCTGGGCGTGCTGAGGCACATAGCCGACGCGCCGACGGGCTCTGGTCGGCGAAAGACCGAGCACCGAAACCCGGCCGCGCTGTGGACGCAAGAGGCCGAGGCAGAGCTTGAGGAGGGTGGTCTTGCCTCCACCGTTGGGGCCGATGATACCCAGAAAATCCCGATCCTCGACAGAAAACGTGACCGCTTCGAGCACCGGCACCGACATGGGACTGGGGCCGTAGCCGAACCAGACATCATCGAGGGCAATCGCGGGGGGAGGGCTGGAGTTCATGGCTTGATCGCGGGCATCGCGCTGAAATCACCGGGCCATGGCGACACCCGGGCGCTGTACCGTACCGGTCGAACGGAACCTTTCCTGATGCCAACGCTCCTGGCGCAACACGATGGGCGGAAGGTCAGGCCAACGGCCCGACGCCCGGGTCATCCGCCTCGCTCCGGTCGCCCTGGGTTTCAATGTCTTCGATGTAAGCCATGGTGCGATCGAGCTCGCGCTTGAGATGGCGGATGCGCAGCAGGCTCTTGACGCGGGTGATCAATTCCAGCCGATTCACCGGCTTGGTCAGGAAATCGTCGGTGCCCGATTCGACCCCGCGCTCGATATCGCCCAGTTCGTTGAGCGCGGTGACCATGATGATGGGGATCGACCGGGTCGCCGGGTCTTCCTTGAGCTTGCGGCACACTTCAAAGCCGCTCATTTTGGGCATCATGATGTCCAGCAGGATCATGTCCGGCGTGGGGATTTCCGGATTCTCGATGTACTTGATGGCTTCGATGCCGTCGGCGGCCGGCACGGTCCGGCAGCCCAGTGGCTCGAGGTAGGCCTGCAACAGTTCAACATTCTGCTCATTGTCATCCACGATCAGAATGGTGGACCTGGCGATCTGATCCTCCAGCTTCGTATCGCTCCTGGTCTGGCTGGAAGATTGGGAAAGGGCATGTTCAGGCATGTTGCTTCTCTTTTTGATCCGGTCAATGCTTCATTCCAGGCCAAGCTGCCGCCGAATCCGGGCACGCAGCCGGGCAAGTGCCGGCTCATCGGACCCGGCCAACTCGCGCTCAAGCCGGAGCACATCGCGGTAACGGTCCAGGGGCGCGGCGACCGGCAGCGGTTCGATCCGGCAACCGGCAAATCCCCCGCGCATCATTAATTGATCGTACACCTTTTCCCCCTGCCAGTCGATCGCCTCGAACACGGCCGGCGGGTATTGCGATGCGCCCAGCAGCCACAAACCACCGTCCGATGTCGGGCCGGCCAGAAGCGAATTCGGCTCCAACTCCGCATCGCGTACGGCCTTGATGCTCGACAGGTCGAACGCCGGAAATCCGCCCATGACCAGCAGCACCGGCCCGGGAGGCAGGGCACGCCAGAACTCGGCAAGGCGACCGGCCGCGGGCCGCCGCCCCTGGTCCATCCACTGCCAGTCGCCGACTTCCGCGTGAAGCTCCGATAACTCCAACGCCGCGCTCATGTCATCAAGCGCCAGGATGAGCTGATGGCCCCGCTCGACATCGAACACCCGGCTCAGTCGCTCCAGGGCACAAAGCAGGCAGGCCGTGTAAAGACCGGCCGACCGCTGAGGCGAAAGGTGATCGGCCATCGCGGTCAGAACACGCCCGGGCAACGGGGTCTGCGCCCAGAGTATGATCGTCCATGACTGCGCCATCGTGTCCGCCTCGCCGCATATCCGGCCGCCCACATTCATCCGACGGCCCGAGCCGGCCAAGCATACCGGGCCGCACCAGGCCCCGGAAAATCCCGAATCAATGACCGGCAATCAAACCGAGTCCGCGTTCGCTGTTCCCCTTGGCCGAACCTTTATAAAGTTCATTTCCTGACGCCTTGGGTAATTTCATGCTCCGCAAAGTTTCGGCGACGCGAAACATGGTAACGCAAAACGCAAACGCACATTGGAGTCTTCCCTCATGAGCACCCCGACTTTGGTCCGATCATTCCGCATATTGCTCGCCATCGCTCTCGTCCAGGCGATGATTCTCTTCGTCGCTCCCGCCGCGCCGGTTCATGCCGAAAATACGCCGATTCCCATGCCCATCGCGGACTGGGAGCCGGTCAAGCCCGGTGAGCATCCGCGGCTTCTCTTCCGCAAGTCCGACATCCCCACGCTGCGCGCCCGTGCCCAGACCGAAACGGGACAAGCCATCATCGCCCGGTTAAAGGAAACGCTCGGCGGCGGCGAGGCGATGCCCACGCTCTTTAGCGACCATCGGCCGTTGCGGTATGGCGATGGCGACAACCAGCGACGCCCCGTCGGCACGTTCACGACCTGGCACGCCTCGGGATTCGGCTTCCTCTACATCCTCACCGGCGAACAGAAGTATGCCGACCTGGCGCGGCAATGCCTCGAAAAAGTCTTCGAAGGTCAGGTCGATCGAGACCCGCGCTACAACTACGAGCGCACCGGCGGCGAGATACGCGTGGGACCGATGCTGGCGGCGATCGCCTATGCCTACGATTTCTGCTACGACGCATGGCCCGAGGATTTTCGGCGCAAGGTCGCGAACAAAATTCTGCAATACGAAACCATCCAGGCCACCACGACCAAACGCCTGACCACGGAGATGATCGTCCGCACGCCCCGACACCATCCGGCCAACAACCACTGGGGCAGTCAGGTCGGCGGCATGGGCATCGCCCTGTTGGCCATCAAGGATGATCCGGGCGTCGATCACCGGCTGATCAACGAGTATCTGGAAATCATCGAGCGGAACGCGGTTCTTCAGTTGACCCAGGGCTTTGGCGAAGGCGGCTGGCATTCCGAGGGAACGCATCCCGGACGCATCCCCGCGACCACCGGATTTCTCGAATTCCTCCATGTCGCCCGCGTCGCGTGGGGCAAGGATTTCGTCTCGCCCTCGGTCAACGCCCAATGGATGACGCTGCGATGGCTGATGGAGATTGTGCCTTCGGGTGAAACCATTCGAGGCGGCGGCCGCACCGCGCGCGTCGTTCCCAGCCGGCCGTTGATTCCTCATCGCGGCGACTACGGCGATGACAATCTCTACGCCCGATCGCCGATGCTCTCACACGGTGGCGAGTTCGCCCACGGACTGGGCGCTGTGCCCGACCAATACAAGCCCGCCATGCTCTGGGTCTGGAACCAGTTCGTCGAGGGCGAAGGCAACCCTCGCCCCTTCGATACCCACGCCTATCCCCACCGCGCGATCCATGCCTTCGTTCACTGGCCGATCGGTGTCGAGCCGGTCAATCCCGAACAGGTACTGCCCCGTGTCGTCGAGGACCGATCCAAGGGCTACTACATCTTCCGCAATCGCTGGCAGGACAAGAACGATGCGGTCGTCACCGCCCTGCTCGGCAACGCCCAGCACCGCGGTTTCAAGCACGTATCCGGCGGCGATGTGATCATCGTCGCTGAAGGCATTCGCCTGCGAGGCGGGCGAGGCATCGCCGGTCTGGGCGGATTCCGCAGCGCCCGGCTCGTCCATTTCCAGGGCTACGAAGACGGCTCGGGCATCCTCACCGCGACCAACCACAACGAGGAACAGCCTCGCTCACTGGCGGTTGATTTCTCGGGCCGATCGGGAGCGCCGGTGGTGGTCGCCCTGGCGACGCACGGCGAGCGCGACATCGACCCCGAGGGGCTCAGACGAACCGGACATGATGGGGCATTCAGCCAGGGGCATCGGCTTCGACTGGGCGAGTACACGGTCGTGCTGGTGACCATCCAGCGCGGCGATGCCCCGGAAGTGACGCTCCAGGGCGACCGAATCCGCATCGGCGGCCAGACCCTGAGGATGGATGGCCCCAATCTCGTCCTGGAGCACACCGCAAGAGCCGTCCAGCCCCATCACGAGACTTTCCAGCCCGAAGCGCCTCGCCCGTTCTCCGTCGCCAGACCGTAGATCACGCCGCACGGTTCAATCCGGCCGCAATTGACGCATCGCCCAGGGCGGGAGCAACCACTGAAGCGTCGCGGGGTGCTCCGGACCGTGCGGCCCGATGATTCCATTGGTGTTCAGGTGGATGCACGCGCCTTTTTTCAGGTCGATCATCCAGTCTTGACGCTCCGGGCGAAGCAGTCGGCCGGCCAGCAAGCCCATCTGTGGCTGATGACCGGTCAGGACCAGGGCCTCATATTCAGCGCCTTCGGTCGCCAGCCAGTGCCAGGTGGCGCGAGGCAAATCATCGGCCAGGGTGTCCAGCGAATTCACCCGCCCGCCCATGACCGATGCGAGAATCTCGGCCGTATCCCAGGCACGTACCTTCGGCGAGCTGAAGATCGCCGGGCGCGTGGCGTGAACATCGCCGGGCGATTGGCCGCGCAGTTCGCGCATGGCCCGGTCGATCATGGCCGCCAGGCCCACCGCCGCTTTCTCAAACCGCTGCCGACCTCGTGCGGAAAGCGGACGCGATCCATCGGTACCGTCCGGGCCGAAGTCCTCAGCAATGCCGTGTCGAAGTAGAAACAGAAGCATGAATCACACCCTCAGGAGGTTGCCAGAAACCAAGCGGGATCAACCAAGCGGTCAGGATGGCGGACGGTCTGTATCCATCGACGCCGGCGGTTGGTTCGTCTCGGGCCGCCCGCCCCCGGAAGCCCCCGCCCCCGGACCGGCACTCCCAGGACTCGTTACCCCCGGATCGGCGACCGCCGGATCGATCTCTCGAAGATAAACCCAACTGAACAAGCCCGTATCGTGGCCATCGGAAAACCGGATTCGGATCGCGTAATTGCCCACCAGTTCGGCATCCACCGCCCGAAGCGGTTCGCCGGATGAAGCCGAAGCCGGCAGCACCGTCAGCGGATTTCGCTCCATCGATTCGCGAAGTGTCCTGGCATCGGCCGAAGGCGACATCCGACGAAGCAGTTTGATCGGATAGAAGCTTTCGGTGCCATCGTGCCAGACCACCGAAAGCCCCTTTTCCTTGTCAAGGTGAAGATGCTTGGGCTGTGGGGCCATTGTGTGTGTCGGGTGGCTGGCCGAGATGCCCGGCCCGCGCTCAATCCTCGGTTTCGCGTTCCACCTCGCCCGGGGCTGGCTCCCGCACAGCCTCACGGGCTTGGGCATGCCCGGCCGGATCCGGAAGCGTTTGCAGGAGAAGCGCCCTCATCTGCTCAGCGCGATCGATCAGCAGTTCCTCATCCTCGGGGCCGGCGCGCGGCAGCGTGAAGTGCCACGCCTGCCGACTGTGTTTTCTGCCCGGCGTCACCTCAGCGATCAGGTCCAGACCGATGATGTCCCAGACCGGTGTGCTTGTCGAGGCCTCCACCCACAGCGGGTGATAACGCAGCAGATACTCCGTCTGTTCTTCACCGTCGCCCCGCTGATGCACCTGCCCGGCATCGACCAGTTCCTGAAGCTCGGTTTCGCTCACGCCAAACTCGCCCAGCGCCACATCGCGCCCGACCCACCGCCCCTCATGGGTCAGCCGCACATCGTAAACCCCGTAGTGGGTAAAGCCGATGGTCAGCGGCGTACGGCCGACTTCCTGGTCATTCAGATGGACCAGCGCGCCCGATGGCTCGCTGGTGATGGTGATCGTTCGCCGAACACAGCCGCCAAGCCCACCGGCCACCGTCAGCAACGATCCAAGTAGCGCCAAACACAGACCATGGGAGCCAAATCCGCTCATTCCCGGATTTTACCAGTTCGCCCCATCGGACGCGCCCACCCAGAAAACCGGGCGTGCATCAGTCCCGGCGTGGGTCGAGGTACCATGGGGATGCGGGTGGACCGGGCGGCTGGCGGACTTTCGACGGCCGAAACTTGGCGGGCAGGCTGTTGACTTTTCCGATGCCCTGCCGATAATTAGATCAATGATCTCGATCATGATCGCCATTCTGGTTCTATTGCTCGCCCTACCCAGGGTGCGGGCGATCACGGTCGCCGTTAGCTGAGCGGTCGACCCGCACCACCTCTGAACAGACATCCGCTCATCGGCCGCGCACAGGTGTGCGTCAACCGATCCGGCAAAACAAATGCTGAGCCCGGTGAAAAGGTAAACTTACTGCCCTTCGGCTTGGTCCGAACGGGGCGGCCGATCGTGAAAACCGCCGATCGCTCAGCCAGCCCGTGCGTCATTCATAGCTTTTAGAATCATTGCTGAACTTGACAAGAGCCTGATCACCGGACCGCATGGTCGCCAGATGGCGCCGCGGAAGCACACCCGGAAGGACCAGACCCCAGCCAGCCGAGAAGGAAATCCCGCAAGATGAAACTCCAATCCCGCGACTTGAACGTACACAACATCGCCACCGATGCCGGCCCCGAGACCGACCGATATGTCGGCATGACCGGCGCTCAGATTTTCCATGAGATGATGCGCGAGCATGAGGTCAAAACCATGTTCGGCTATCCCGGCGGGGCCATCCTCCCGGTGTTCGATGCCATCCACGAATCGAAATACTTCAACTTCATCCTCACCCGCCACGAGCAGGGCGCGGGCCACATGGCCGAGGGCTATGCCCGGGCGTGCGGCAAGCCGGGCGTCGTGCTGGTGACCAGCGGCCCGGGGGCCACCAACACCGTGACGGCCCTGCAGGATGCCCTGATGGACGGCACGCCCCTGATCGTGTTCGCCGGACAGGTGGCGACCTGGGCCATCGGCACCGACGCCTTTCAGGAGGCCGACGTCACCGGCATCACCCGCCCGTGTACCAAGTGGAACACCCTGGTCAAGCGTGTGGAAGACCTGCCCAAGGCGATCAACCATGCGTTTCTGATCGCGACCAGCGGGCGGCCCGGGCCGGTGCTGGTGGACCTGCCCAAGGATGTGACCGCTTCGATTCTGCGTAACCCGGTTCCGGCCAGCACCCAACTGCCCGGTTATCACGTCCGCGAGCTTGGCACCTCAAGCGAGATCGAGCGCGCCGCGGAGATGATCAACCGTGCCCAGCGCCCGGTCTTCTACGTCGGCCAGGGGGCGATTCTCTCGGGAGCTTCGGAGGTGCTTCGGGCCTGTGCCCAGAAGGCCAATATCCCGGTGACCACCACGCTTCAGGGCCTGGGCGCGTTCGATGAGCTCTCGCCACTGAGCCTGCACATGCTGGGCATGCACGGTTCGGCCTATGCCAACTGGGCCATGCACCACAGCGATTGCATCGTCTCGATCGGTGCCCGCTTCGATGACCGGGTAACCGGCGATGTGAAGAAGTTCGCCCCGGCGGCCAGACAGGCCGAGCGCGAGGGGCGAGGCGGGTTGATCCACTTCGATATCGCCCCGGAGAATATCTCCAAGGCCGTGCCCGTGACCATCGGCGTCGAGGGCGATGCGCGGCGGAACCTCGAATTGCTCCTGCCCATGCTCGAGCCGCGCAAGCGCGAGGAATGGCTCGCCCAGATCAGCAAGTGGAAGTCGGACCATCCCTTCCGATACAAGGACGATGAACGCCCCTACCACTTGAAACCGCAGGCGGTCATGGAGGAGATCAATCGCCAGACCGGCGGCGATGCGATCATCGTGACCGGTGTGGGCCAGCATCAGATGTGGGCCGCGCAGTTCTTCCGCTACCGGCACCCGAGACAGTGGATTACTTCAGGCGGCCTGGGCACGATGGGATACGGTGTACCGGCATCGATCGGCGCGAAACTGGCCCAGCCCGACAAGCAGGTGATCAATATCGATGGCGATGGTTCCTTCCAGATGACCTGCATGGAGATGGCCACCGCCGCGCAGCACAATATCGCGGCCAAGTGCGTGATCCTGAATAACGACTTCCAGGGCATGGTCAAGCAGTGGCAGGATCTGTTCTACCAGGAGCGATACAGCCACACCGAAATGCACAACCCGGATTTCGTCAAGCTCGCCGAGGCGTTGCACGTCAAGGGCATTCGTTGCGCCTCGAAGGCCGAACTGCCCGGCGCGGTCGAGCAGATGCTGGCCCACGATGGCCCGGTGATCCTCGAAGCGCTGGTCGAAAAGCACGAGCACGTCTACCCCATGATCCCCGCGGGCAAGAGCGTGGATGACATGGTGCTGGGCAATTTCGATTGATCGGACGCAACCGCAAGATCAACGACAACGCCGACCCTCGATGGGTCGGCGTTGCTGTTTTGTGAATTGGCGGGCAAAGCGGAGCCTCAGTGGGGAGCACGCGGAACCTGTTCACCGTCCCATGGCATGGCCGGAACCTCCTCGTCCATTCCTTCCATCTCTCGGATCACAGCAGGAAGCATGTGTGCCTCCATGTACGCGGTCGAACCATCCGTGAACGCCACAGCGGTGCCACCACGGGCTCGAAGCATCGCACGGTCGTAGGCGACGGGAATGAACGGACTCTCAATCCAGCGGTCCGAACGAATGTAGACATAGCTGCTGTTCCTCTCGGCCCAAGCCCTGAGTTCAGCATTGGAGGCGCCTTGCCGGGGTGGAGTCGGCGGCGTGGGTTCATAAGGTGAAATCAGTATCAAAGGGTCCATTCCCCTGATCAACAAGTCGCCGAGCGAATCGGGAGTCGTGCGATTTTGCGCCACATGAATCGCGGTGAACTGCGCAATTCCTCGCGCGTTGGCCTGAGACTTAATTCGATTGGCCGTCTGCCTGGCCTGGCCCAGCGCCGGTAGCGTCGTGCCAATGAATACGGGAAGCGTTGCGGTCGAGAGCCCGGAAAGCTGCATGGTCGCTATCTTCCCGGCCATCGGCCAAGATTCGACGGAGCGGAAGTGGAAGCCGTGCTCATCGACATGGAACGTCGAGACGGATGGCCCGAGTGTGGGCATGATCCGCGAGAGCGGCGGCAGGGCGATCGCCGGCACATTCTCGATATCGACCAGTTCAGCCATGCCCAACGGCAATCGACCGACGATCGACAACAGGGGATACGACCGCGGAAACAGGCGGGGCACATCCACATAGGAGAAGCCGGCCGGAGCTTCCACGGCCAGTTGGCGGCGCAGGGCCGTCAGCTTCTCGGATTGCCAGAGTGAGGGCGCATCGGCTGGTCGTTCCAGAACACCCAACAGAATCTCGGGAGTCAGCGCCACAAGCAGTTGATCGTCTGCAACAGTCCAGGCGAAGCTGAGCAGCGGCATCCCGATGTGATGAATGGTTCGCTCGCCGATCCGGCGTGAACGAATCTGAATGGAAACGTCCTCGTTGCCCTGCTCCCGGGTCAGTTGTAACAATTGAAGGTTGGCCAGATTGATGGTCCTTGCCATCGCGTGTTGAAATCGGGTCGCATCCCGAAGCGGATTGACCAGCACCAGCCCAAAGGGGAACTCCCCGCCGATCGTGGGGTCGGCGAAATACAGCCACTCGGTTCCCAGCGCGGCCAGAAGGTCCTGTTCAATGTTGAACCCCACCATCGCATTGACTTCCGTGAGGCCCTCGTTGAATTCCTGAAGCTTCTCAGGCTCAAGTTCGCCGGCCACGCGTCGGAACTCGTTGAGGATTCGCGAGGGATCCACCTGAATCGCACCCGCGACGGTGGCCCCGGCCGGGATGCTCCGCCAGGCGCGTTCGCTCAGGGGAGCGTGGTCAAGCAGCGCGGCCAGGCCCCGGCGTGGGGCCGGTGCTTCGACGAAGATGCGCGTGCCCCACTTGCGCCCATCAAAACCTGTCGTGAACGTCGCCCGCTTGATGCCATCCATACCCAGCGGCCCGGCCAACGCCGGCAGCATCATCACCGGATCGGGCATGACGACATCCCTTTCCGCCCCGAACGCGGCCATCCGATTAAACTGGGTCAGAATGCCCTCCACATCGACATAACCCACCAACACGGGGCTTGGCAGCACGTGCCGCATGGATGCTCGAAACGGGCCGTGGGCGGATAGGACGCCGACGGGCTGAGCCGCCGCATCCGGACTGAAACCCAAGGTCGCCATGATCGGACCGGGGAGGTCTGCCGGCGCGATCAGAATGTCGCCCCGGTCATTGCGATTGACCTGAATCGGCGCCGGCGCGCCCCGCTGCCCGAGCGCATCGAGGATTCGATGCAAACGTTCCCCATCCTCGCCGGCGGAGATGACAAACGCGCTGTTCATCTGGGGCGGCGCTTCATCCGAAAACACAAGTCCACCCAGATAGAAGGCGACCGGATACTTCCAAATCGCATCGAACAGCGCGACCGCTGCCTTGGTTTCGGGCTCGTCCAGCTCCGTTCCAGCCCCACCACCATGCTTGAGCAGCTCGCTGAACAACTCAGGCATCAGCTCGCCGGCGATCTGACGAAAGCCGGATTGGTCGAGCAACTGTTTGAGATGGCTCTGTTCATAGCCGGGCCCGAGATTCTTTGAGCCGGTCCACGCCACGTAAATCAGCGCATCGGAAGGCACGCGATCGGCCAAGGGCTGGGCCGAAGCGGTGTGAGATGTCAGCAGGGCAAGAACAACGGCAATCCATCCAGAACGAAGCATGTCGATCCCCTTCTTGGTGGAGGCGAGTCAGATCTCGAACACGCAGGCAGTATAGCCTCGAAAAGCCGGCAAGCGCAAATCCGCCCCGCCCCCGGGCCGCATGGCTCAAGGCACGCCCAAATTCGACCGAAATTCCAAATGCGACGTCGCGCTCGCGCATTGCAGCCTTACCGTATCAAGGGCCGTCCGACCGGTCTCCGTCGGGCGGTCCTTGTTCTTCGGCTTAGCCCGTCTCGAACTACCGGCAGACGCCGGATCCAGCCAGAGTAAGGTTTCCATCTTCTGGAGATGAAAATTACTTTCGGTTTCAGCGAAGCAGCGAGTTCCTTACCGTCCGAGTCAGTTCGTCGAGAAGCTTCAGCAGGATGGCCATTGGCTGCATGCGGATCACTCGCCGGGTCTGGTGCTTGCCGTGGCAGGGGGTATGCCTGGCGATGTATCAACGCTACCCTCAGCAGTTTGTGGCCCGCGGAGATGGCGGCGGATCAGGCCGACTCCGGGGAGATCTAAGGAGTTGGAGGCAGAAGTTCGCCCGGCTTGACGTGATGCTTCCGAGTAAAAGCCTATCCCGACAGCGACATACACAGACCGGTGTTGGAGCACTTGGAAAACGGCAGCGTTCGGCGAGGCGTGACCAAACGATCCATCACGCCCAACGGGAAGTAGGAGTCACCGAGCGAAGGGCGTGCCGGGCATCGGGTCTGCCAACATCCGAGCTAAGGCCACCGGGTGGTCCATGCGATGGGGTTGGGCGATGGGTTCAGTGTCGGCCGGTACCGTGAGCGGCCACTTGGGCCGACGAACGGCCGCACCGGTGTAAACCCACGGATCGTGGGCCAAGTCGCGGCGATAGTTGAACCAAGCCTATGACTTGCCAGACCATCGGGCAGTACCTTGGCGTATGAATCGGATGCCCTAATCAGTGAGCGGCGGGAGCGCGGTCTGTAGTTCACGCCTCGGGGTGCTGCGCTGAAAAACAGTAACTTCACCGAATGTTCAGAGCGGCAGACCTGAGTCCATTTCTTGGACAGTTTCGCTCATTGGACGGGGCCGTGTCGCATTTACGCATTTTTGCAACACGATCGCGCAAGGCATTTTCGAACCGGAAGCACGTTCCAGTGGAATTGTTACTGGATATGCGAATCCTTAATTCCGACTGAAACTCAGGCATGGGCGAATTGCCATCTTTTTTCAGTGCAATATCCGGGCTTTTGGCAAATCATTCAGACATGCTTATGGCATCTGACGAGATACTGCCATGTTACATACCATAGAAAGTTGGGTAAAAAACATTCTGATTCAGAGAAATTTTTTGAGTACAAATTTGACAATACGGAA
>JAFIFY010000159.1 GCA_020831765.1 Phycisphaeraceae bacterium
TGCCCTCGATGATCCAGCCGTTGTTCCCGGGCCGGACATCGATGCCCCGGTCGCGGTTCTCGTGGATCACGCTGTCGACGATGCGGACATTGTGAGCGCCCCAGTTGTCCGAGGCGAAGATGCCGTAGAACCCGCCGGTGATGTGAAGGTTCGACAGCGTCACGTCGCTTGCCTGGATGTCAAAAACGCGGAACGCCGAGGAAGAGCGATTCAGGCGATCAATCACGGTGATTCGTCCCGGTTCATCCGGGTTGCTGTAGCCCTGAAGCGTGACGCCCGCATCCTCCGCGGCGATGACGATGTTGGCCGAGAGCGGGTAGTAGCCCGCATCGATACGGATGATGTCGCCCGGGCCCAGGTCGTAACGCTCCAGCAGTGCCCGGATCGAGGCCATGGGCCGATCGGGGCTGAGGCCGTCATTGGCATCGTCGCCCGGCGCGGTGGTCCAGTCGCCGGGAAGGAACGTGTCATCGTTGATGTAGTAGATGTTGATCGGGCCGGTGATCTCGAACGGATCGGTGGACTGGGCGGAAAGGACGCCGGACCGGATGATCTCGACCCGGTAGTCGGTGGCCTCTGGAAGGTCCATCGGGATGCGCCAGTCGTGCCGGCCGGTGTTGAGCAGGTTCTGGGCGATGATCGCGACCGGCTCGGCCTGGCCGTCCCGGCGCAGGACGATATCGACCCGAGGGGTGCCGGCCTGGAGTTGCGCGGCCAGTTCCGGTTCGGTCAGGGCGCGATCGAAGAAGGCGATCTCATCGATCCAGCCGTGCAGCCCGTTTCCGCCGTCATGGCCGTGTCCGATGCGCAATCGCTGGCTATTGGTTGTGGCGGGCGCGGTGGTAAAGTCATCATCCTCGGCGACAAGATCGCCGTTGAGGTAGATCGCCACGCGACCGGTGGTTCGATCAACCACGACGGCCACGTGATACCAGCGATGTGTCTCGACGAGGCCGCCGCCGGTCTGCACAACCTGAAGATCGCCGCCCTGCTCACGTGTGGCGAACTCAAGCGCGCCGGTATTGCCCACTCGAAGGCGATGGGTGAGATTGTTGGTCGAGCCCTTGGCAAAGAGCGAGGTCCAGGCCTGAGAGAACGATTCGACCTTGAACCAGAGCGAGGCCGACATGCTCCCGATAAAGCTGCCGGCATCCGTCGCGGTGAGTTCGACATAACTGTTGGTGGCACCGGCGAAGAATGTCGAGCCGTCACCAGCCAGGGCGCCGATGGCACCGGGCGCGGCGGTGCCGATGTAGTTGGCGTTGTTTGTTCCCCCGGCCGGCGCGAGGTCGAAGGCCGTGGGTGTCGGATCATTGAGCGAGAAGTAAAGACTCGGATTGTCGGCCAGGACGGCGGCTCGGTATGCCGCGGTGTCGCCCGCCGCACTGTTGCCCAGCATGTCATCGGAGCGCCACTGGATGGCGAAGGTCTGGTTGGCTGGCCAGACCTCCATGCCATCGGGGCTCATGACAAACAGGTACGGCTCGGGACTGAGCGAGGCCAGGTGGGTATTGCCGTAAGCGCCCAGGTTGATAAAGCCGCCGTTGTAATCCGGCTCAAGGGCGAAGGGAGAGCCCGGATGGCCTCGATCGACGCCCGGAGAGCTTCGGTCGTCGGCGATGATGGCGGGGGTGAGCCACACCGCGCGGCCGGTGGTCAGATCACGCACCGGGGCAAGCGCTGCGTTGCGGTGGCTCCCGGCGGTGGACATCAGGTGGAAGTTGTCGTCCCGCCCATCGGTGACGCCGGGAACTGCTCCGAGGATGCCGTCGGCCCCGGCCGGGTTCACAAAGAGCGGATCGCGCGCCAGGCTCGAGCCGTCGGTAAACGCGCTGTTGCGCCAGGCGGCGAGACTTGTCCGGCTCTGGCCATTCCAGTAGCCCACGTGGCCGGTGCCCGGCACGTGGAACAGGTTGTAATCGCTCCGGAACCCAGCCTGGCTGTCGGTGGAGACATAGATGCCGTGGCCGCCTTCGACCTGGATGATGTTGTTCAGGAGGCGGGTATTCTGGCTGGTCATGATGCGAACCGCATCATGACCCGAGGCGACGATGGTGTTGTTGGTGATCTCCCGGACCGTGGACTGGTTGGAGCCGTTGATGATTCCGACCAGGAGGCTGGCCTGGTTGTTGGCGTAGATCAGGTTGTTGGCCACGGTGCCACGGAACCAGGCGATCAGCTCGATACCGATATTGTTGGAATAGACGACGTTCTCCCGGACATCGCCCGCGGTGTTGAGGAAGATGCCGCGATTGTTGCTGTATACGCGGTTGGCCTGGATCAGATGCTGTGTGCCGGCGGCGTGGATGCCGTCATGATTATCGAACACGACGTTGGCGTAGGCATCGGCATTGTTGCGCAGCCAGATGCCGCGCCGGCCCGGCGAGTTGTGGTCGTAAATCACGTTGCCGGCGACCAGGACGTTGGTCCCGGCGCTGATGCCGTGCGTTGCGTTGTTGTGGACGATATTGCCCCGGCCCAGCTCCGGGTGATCGCCGCCGATGATGGTTCGGCCGGCCGCCCCGGTGCTGTCGGCGTAGATACCCAGATTCGATTGGCTGACCGTGTTTCCTTCGACCCGGGTGGTTCCCCCCTGTACCAGGTGGATGCCGGTGGCGGCATTGCGCAGGAACGTGCTGGTTTCAATCAGGTCCAGCGACCGCTCAGCGTATACACCGTAGCGTGCGTTGTCGCGGATGATCGAATCGCTGACGACCGTGTTCTCCGAGGCGGCTTCAAGGCGGATGCCGTCGAGCGAATGGCCCTGGATCACGAGGTTCTCGAAGCGGAGATTGGTGGAGTTGTTTTGGATGAGGATGCCGTGCTGGGCGTTCTCCAGCCACAGGTTACGGACAGTGACAAAATCTCCATCGTTGAAATCAAAGACCCGCGCGGCGTTGAAGTCGTAGGTGTTGGCGCGGTCGATCCGAGCGACCCGCTCGGGAACGTCCGGTCCCTGGATCGTAAAGCCCTCATCGTCGCCGATCATGGGGTTGCCCGAGATGACGGCATTGCCAACCTGAATGTAGCTGCCCGTGTCGATGAAGACGACATCATTGGCCGTGAGGGAATAGCCGTGCAGGATCGCCAGGAAGTCGGCCTTGGGGTCATCGGGCGTCTTGCCGGTGTTGCGGTTGTTGCCGATGGCGGTGGTGTAGACGTCCTGGAAAGTGCTCTGGTCATTGACATAGAACACCTGTGTGGCGGCGGGGACGGCGAATGGCTCGCGTGTCTGCGTGCTGAGCGAGGGGTCGCTTACGCTGACGATGCGGATTCGATGGCGCTCGTCGCCACCCTGGGGCAGGTTGGCATCCTCCGGGCTCCAGAGATGGCTGCCAGCCTGGGCCTGCACCACGGCGATATCCTGAATCTTCACTCCGGCGGCCGTGACCAGTTCGAGGCGGACATCGCCAGTGACATTGAAGGTCCACCAGCGGATCAGCCGACCCTCGTCGGCGACCCAGTCGACGTAGAAGCGCGGGTAGTCGATGCGAATGAAGGCGGCGGTCGAGGTGGCCGCCCACTCGGTGCCCCCGTAGGCGCCAAGGTTGATTCGCCCGCCATTGGGCGTCGGTTCCAGCCCGACCGGCGTTGCGGGGTCGCCCGCGGCAATGCTGGTCGAGACCTGGTTCTGCAGACGGAAGTTTCGTGCCGCCAGGTTAATGAAACGCGGATCATCCAAGTTGGGATCGACAGTAGTGTAGCCGATGGAATGCTGATCGAACAGCGATTCGACCTTCCAGTCATAAATGTCGAAGAACGGTTTCTGATACCAGATCAGCGCAGCACCACTGGCGGTGAAGAAATTGTTGTAGTCGGTATCGAGGCCGGGTTGGGAATCGGTCTCGACATGAAGTCCGGCGCCCTCGCCGTTGATGTAGATGATGTTGTTGCGCAGCGAGACGTTGCGCGAGAGGTCGCGGAGCGTGATGCCGTTGCCGTTGTTGCTGAAGATGGTGTTGTTGCGCAATGTGACGTTCTGGGCGTTCTGGACCAACACGCCGTGTGCCGTCTGGTCGTAGATCACATTGTGATGGATTGATGCGCCGTTGGCCGCGCGGATGCCGGTCTGGTTGTTGTAGATGCGGTTGAAGCGCACTTCCAGATTGGCGCGCGCAAGTACCCCGACGGTGTTGTTGCGGATGTCGTTGTGCCGGTCGGTCGCCCAGTCGTTGGGGCCGAGTATGCCGACCGCATCCACACCGGTCTGGTTGCCCTCGATGACGTTGCCGATGATCAACGCCGTGGGCTGGTCGTTGATGATTCCCGTGCCGCCATCGCGAACGATGTTGTATCGCACGATCGATTGCAGGCCGGTGTAGTTCTGCAGATGGATGCCGATGCTATTGCCGTCGAAGATGTTGCGGTCCGATCCGCGATTGGTCGGTCCGATGACCATGCGGCCCCAAGCGCCGGCGCCGTTATTCTGGAAGGTGTTGCGCAGGATCGTGGCCAGGGTCGAATCCAGCTCAATGCCGCGGCCGCGATTGGCGATGGTGTTGTCCAGGACGATCGTCTCGGCTTCAAGAGCGGTCAAGTGAATACCCTTGGAGCCGCCCAGGGCGATGGTGTTGCTCTGAATCAGCGTTGGCTCAGTGCCCTGAAGCTCGATGCCGGTCAAATACCGATGGATGGTGTTGTCGACGATATTGGTGGTCACGCCCGGCTGGACGCGGATGCCGATGCCGCCACTGTCGCCAACCAGGAAGTTATCAAGGATGCTGGTGGTCGCGGCGGTTGGGGCGAGGTGGATGCCCACGCTCTGGGTGCCCGGTGAGGTGAACTGATTCTCCTGGATCAGCACCAGGCCGGGGGCGGAGACGACCGCGCCGGTGCCGGTTGCCTGAATGAAATTGTCGCGGATCACCGTGGTGGTCCCCGTGGTGATGTTGACGCCTGTCTGGGCGATGATCTGATTGTCGAGAATCGGGGATGACACGGCCCCTGTCAGCGCGATGCCGGTTCCGGACAGGGCCGTGATCTGGTTATCGCGGGTGACGATCAAGTGCGCATCGTTGATGCGCACGCCGTAGTCGCCCGTGCTGGTGATCGTGTTGAACTGGATGACATGGTTGTCGCCACCGATGATGCTGATGCCGGTCGAGGCGGTGTTGATGGCATTGCTCAGAATCTGTACGTTGCTGGTGTTGCCGGAATGGAGCAGCACGCCGCCGGTTCCGCCGCCGTTGATCGTGTTGTGCTGAATCAGGTGCGAGGATGCCCCGCCAAGGCTGATCGCAGCGCCTCCGGCGATCGTCGAATGCACGATATCGACACGGCCATCGAGGTTGAGCATCTCGATGCCCACACCCTGCGCGGCCACATTCGACTGGGTGACCAGGTGTCCCTGGCCGCCGTCGATGCGCAGGCCGTGGCTGCCGGCGTTGATGTTGATGTGCTGGAGGGTGATGTTCTCCGGCGCGCCATGGGCATCGGCGATGTGGATGCCCGCCTGCCCGGAAGGCGTGGTGATGCCAAGCAGGTAGAACAGCACATTGGTCGCTGAGAACAGATCGACACCGCCGATGGTCGAACCCAGGGCGCTTCCGGCGAGAATAAAGCCCGAATCACCGGGCAAGGCGGTGGAACGTCCCAGGCTGGAGACATCGCCGGTATCGACCACGATGATGTCGTCGGGCCCGACGGCGTAGCGCTCGAAAATGTGTCCGACGGTGGGAACCGGACTCAGGGGGTTGAGGCCGGACTGGTCGGGATTGCCCGGGGCGAGGGTGTAGATCGAGGCGATCCGCGGCTCGGCGGCGGTGGGGGAATTGACGAAGAACACCCGCGTGGAACTTGTCCGGGCGGGCATGATGTTCAGCGAGTAAGGCGTTCGGGTGTCGCGGCCGCGCACCTCGATGTAATAGGTGCCCGGCGAAACGCCCAGCAGCACCTTGCGGAAGTCATTGCCGGCGGTCAGGAAGCCCACCGGGTTGCCCATGGCATCGTAGATGTAAAGATCGACGACCTCATTGGGCTTGAGCGGGCAGTAATCGAAGGTGGCCAGGAACTCGAGCGTATCGGCCCTGTGTACCTGGACAGCGTAGAAGTCGGTGGGATCGTCGCCGCCGACACTGACCCCGCGCAGATGAACGCCCGGCGCCACGCCCAGGAAGGCGGCCTGGTCCCTGGTGTTGTTGTTTTCCAGACGGTCCGGCGGCTCGGGGTCAAGGGCGAAGGTGAAGATGTTCTTCGTGTAGTCGGCCAATGTGCCCGACGCGATGGTCCACCAGGGCGAGCAGAGGATGACACAGGTTTTGTTCTGAACCTTGTAGCCGAACGAAACAACAAGGTCGCCGGTGAACGCGAACGCCGCGCCGGGCCCGGCTTCGAGCTTGGTCAGGAATTGATCGAGATACGCCCTGCCGTCGGTGCAGATGTTCGGGATGACGCTGATCACGGCGCCGATCCCGGCCTCGATGCCCACACGAACCTTGGTGCCCAGGCCAAAGGGTGAACCTGAAGGGACGAATCCGATGCCCGCGGAGATATAGGCGAACAGCGACACGCTGGCCGTGGCGTAAGCCCGCATATCCTCGAAGTAGAAGCCCTTGATGAAGATGTCCTGCACATTGCCCGTCTCACGGAACGAACGCAGGCCGCGGGTGTCGTAGCCGAACGCCAGGTCGAAGCCCAGCCCGAGCATGATGTTCACGCTGACGCCGCCGCCCACGGTCAGGAGCGGGAACGCGGGAATGGGAATATCAAAATCAAAGAGCGGAATCTCCCAGACGTTGGACCATTCCAGGCTCGGGAGGCGGAACTCGAAAAGCCGCGGGTCGCCGCCCAAGAGCAGCAGCAGCGCTTCACCGGGGTCCTCGAGAATCGGCATCGAGAAACCATAGCTGTGCCCGCCCAGTTGTCGAACTTCATTGAAGAAGTTGTGCGTGTTGGACGGCAGATCGTCGTAATCGAAACTCGCGGGGTTGAGATTGGCCAGGTCCATCAGACTCGAACCGCTCTGCATCAGGTTGCCGCTGAAGTTGACCGCGCCCAGGTCGATGCGGACATCATCGCCCACGATCGGGATGCGGTTGGGCAGGCTGACCAGGGCGTAGATGGCATCGAAGAAGGAAGTATCGATGCCGCCGGCGAAAGCGATGGCGTCCATCCAGGTCGGCGGCGACCCGGTGAACTGGAGGGCATCGCCGATGCCGGGGATGGGCGAGTAGAGGAAGTCCAGAATCGGTCGAATCGGCTCGGTGATCTGATTGATGCGCTGGACGATGGGGCGGATGAAATCCCCCAGGAAACTGCCCAGGCTCAGTTGGACGTTTTCAAACCGGAGGCTGGGCGAGCCGTGTACGCCGCCGACCATCGACCAGTCCAGCAGAAGGTCAGCGTAGATGCGCGGCAGAACGGCAGCGCCGCTGAAGCCGGTGGATAGTTCCAGGTTGATGGCCGCGTTGAATGCGGCCGTGGGGCTGATGCCGCTGGGAATCTGCGGCAGGCGAAGGCGCTGGCCAACTCCGCCGACAAAATCGATCAGAATGTTGCCCGAGACGATGCTGCCGTTGTCCCTGATCTGTCCTTCGAGGAAGCCCAGGAAGGCCCGGGCCTCAAGGTCGGGCAGCGTGATCTGAAATTCAGCGCTCAGTTCATTGCTTGTCGAAGTGTCGAGGTAGATGCCCTGCTGATCGACACCCAGACCCAGACGCCAGTCCCAGGCCACAGCGACCTGAACGCCGCCAAGAACCTCCAATCCGACGATCGGCAGGGCCAGATCGAAGGCCAGTTCCGCTTCGGCCAGCGTCATGTTCCGGCCCAGCCACATATCCAACTGCACCCAGTCCGAGCCGGAGTTGATGATCACATCGTCCGGGGTGATCTGGCCGTCACTGTTGGTGTCGCGCAGGATGTTGATGCCATCAGGTCCGAAGGCGGAGAACAGGGCGTTCTGCACGTTGGCGACGGCGAAGTTGGGCAGTTCATCAAGGTGGCTCTTGGCCGCATCCCGGATGGTTCGGGCAAAGTCCAGGGCATCGCCCAGGGCCGAGCCGACCAGTGGAATCTCGCGCGCCGCCGCGGCGTTGTCGATGGCCACATTCAGCGCTTGCCAGAGGCCCGACCAGTTGAGCACCAGCGAGCCGAGGTTTTCCAGCAAGTCCAGGTCGCCAATGGCCGACTGCAGATCGGGCGCGGTGACCTGGGTCTGGCCATTGGCCAGATTGATCGTGATGTCGATGTGGTTTGCCGGCGCAGCGCCGCCGAAGGGCGTGCCGGAGGTGGGGAAATAGACCGGCAGGGTCGCACGGGCGGTGCCCGTGAAGCCGGCATTGACCGCCGAAGCGTTCCATGAAGCGAGGTTGTAGCGGCCTCCGACCACGGAGTTCAGCGCCACGGTGGCCCCGGCCAGACTTCCGGGCGTACCGCCATGGATCGAGGCTGAGCCATCGCGAATGAACACGCCCAGCGGACCGAGGGCGACGGTGAAATCCATCTCCTGGGCCAGCGCGGCGAATCCGGCGTATGCCATGCTCTGATCGCTGATGAAGAACTGCGGCGTGCCGCCCGAGAGGTCGATCTGAAAGTCAAGGAGAAAGCCGGCTTCGGCCTGGATGGTCAGGCCGGTGGAGGCATCAACGGCCAGAATCTCGCCCAGCCCGGCGATGCCCAGCGAGGAGAGGTCCACCCCCAGTTGGTAGGTGCCGCCACCGGTGAACATCTGTCCAAGGCTGAAGCTCAAGATATTGTCGGCAAAGCCGAATCCGAGGCCGGGCGTGACGATGCCCAGCTCTCCGGTCACCCCACCCAGGGACAGCGAAGCCCCTTCGAGCCGGTCCAGTAAGTCCTGTACGCTTACGGGCGGATCGGCTTCCAGTTGAAGCTGGGCGATGATCGCATCGATCCGGCCGGTAAGGTTCATCAACTGGCCGAGGCTGCTGTTAACCAGCGACAGCGGCTGGCTGAACGCGGGCGAACTCTGGATCGAGACTAGAACTTTGCGGACTTCCTGCAGGCTGGCCAGCACGGTCTGGGCGCTGAGGCCGACCAATGACTGGAGCTCATCGAAATTCTGACTGAACTGAATATCAAGCGTGCCCGGGTCCAGGACATCACTCCAGTCGATATTGATCGAAAGGTTGCCCACCGGGGTCGATGCCAGGTTGCTGGAGACCACCATGGGATCGAGATGGACCGAGAGTGAACCATTGACCTCGACATCGAAGAGGCCGGGCAGGCCGAAGAGTCCCGCTGTCTGCACGTCCTTGAGTGTGGCCCGACCACCGGGCACGCCGGTCTGGGTGTCCTTGAGCCGAAGCATGGCGCTGACCTGGGCCGCGGCGTTGCCGTCGTTAACTTGGAGATCAAGGAACCCGAGCCTCGCCAGGGTGTAGATCTGGTCGAGGCTCAGCGAGGCTTCAGCGCCCAGTTGCATATTTTCAAAGAAGATGCGTTCGTTGGTGTCGATGCCCGCCAGTTGGCCGTCGGCCAGACCCAGTTGCGCCGCGGCGGGGTTGTCCGTGTCGAGAAAGACCTGAAGGTAAGTGTCGCCTGGGGTCACGACCTCGAGCTTCAGGTGTTGCTCGGAGGTCAATCCCGCCTGCACTTCGCCTCCCAGGCCCGACGCGACCAGCGCGGCGTTGATGTCGGCGATCAACTGATTGCGCGTGGTGTTGCCGGGATTGGCCAGGATGACGACCGTCACCGGCTCATCAAAATCCAGGCTCAGCAGCAGGACGATATCCTCGTTCAGCACGCCGTTAGCCGGAAGCGGCGAATTGCCGATCAATTCCACCGTCTTCTGGCTCAAGTCGATGCCGACGGTCATGGACATCGACTGCTGGGCGTTCATGGTCGCCGCCATGGCCGGATTGAACAGCATGAAGCCCTGTTCGGAGAGGCCGAAATCGATCGGAGCGGAGGATGTCTCGATCGCGGGATGAAGGGCCATCGTCCATGAAAAAGTTCGCGCGGCGGCGTCGTAATTCAGCCCCAGTGCCCCGGTGCTGATGCCCAGCGCATCGGCCAGGACCTGCTCGAACTGCTGGATGGAGTTGAAAAGCGCCTGCCCGTTCTCATCCACCAATTTGTCCATGACCGCATCACGCATGTTCTGTCCGAAGGCGGCCAGATCGCTGAGCTTGACGTTGGCGGCGACGGGGAGCTGGATATTGAGCAGGGTGGATGCATCCAACTGATCGAACCAGTGCGTCAGCGCATCAAGCGCGGCCAGAAGCGCATCGGCATCCATGCGCGAGAATGTCCCAAGCTCCGACCATCCCGCGCCGGTATCGACCACCAGGGCATCGGGATCGAAAGCATCGCTGGAACTGAACGAAACCGGAACCGCTCCACTCTGATAGCCGCCAAAGCCCCCCTGCACCGTGAACTGTCCGGCCACCGACCCGCCGCCGGTCATGGCGAATTGTGAAGTAAACGCCGGGCCGGCCAGGTCCGCCAGGGAAATATAATCCTTTCCGCCGGGTTCCGGCCCCAACCACGATGCGGCGACCTGGGCATCGATATCGACCGAACCATTGGTCGTCGTCACACCAAGCAAGCCGATGCGGGCCTCTATCTGACTCCATTGCGCGTCCATCTGGCCGTGGGCCGATAACTCATGAATCCGCACGAAGAAGCGATTGGCCAGCGAAGCCGACGGCTGACTGCCGCTGTGGGATTGGTCGAGAATCAGGAGGTCCAGGCCGAAGGAGAGATCGAGATCGAGACCGGCGGTCAGCAGGACCGTCTGGCTGTCATCGCCCGAGAGCATGCCCACGCTTTCAAAGCGAAGCGGCACATGGCCCGTTCGTTCGACCCGCAAGGCCAGATCGATGCGCAGCTCATCGCGGTCCTGATCACGGTCATAGCTGACCGCAAGAGAACCGGGTACAAGGCTGATGGTCAGGCCGGGCTGATCGGTGCCAAGGTCAGCCAGCGCCTGCTGGATGTCGGCGATCGAGTACACCGACTGGCCGCTGAAAAGCGCTTCGAGCCTGCCAAGCACTTCATCCCGGATCACCGATTCGATATCGAGAAATTCGCCCAGGCCAAAGGGCAGCAGGGGCAGAGTGGTCTGGAGCAATTGCGTGTTGGAAAGTTCGGCCATGGCCCCGGCCAGGGCATCGACCCCGCCGAGCAGTTGCTGCATGTAGGCCGCGGAAACGATCTGCGAGGGTGCCATCACATCGACATGGAAGTGGTTGCTGTGTCCCGGGGCGAAGCGCACGCCGGGCATATCCCACGTTCGCGGATCGTTGTAGAGGATTCGCTGGACCGAGGCGCCGGAGTCCAGCGGGTTGTCCACCTGACTTGAGAACCCGGCGAGCATGCCGCGCACCTGAGCCAGGCTGTAGCCCGGAGCATCGACGATCAGATCGGCGATCGCGGCCAGCACCGCTTCCTGGTCCCAGGCATCGGCGGCGCGCAGGGCGGTGGAGATGTCAAAGCCCAGCGCGTTGGGGTCTTCCGTGCCATAGGTGCCATCGCCCAGGTGAACGACGACCGTGCCGGCGGCCCCGGCGACGTACTGCTGGCCGGAAAGCGTGATGGTGGCGAAGAACGGGCTGGCGAGTGTGCCGGGCATCCGCGTGCTGATGTCGATGTCCATGCCCGCTTCATGGGTGCGATAAAGCGAGTTAGCGCCGCCCTGCGGGGGGCTTGCGCCCAACATGCGCAGGTCGGTTCCGTTGTAGTCCGGATGCTCAAGCCAACTCTGGCCCGCCGATGCCAGAACATCGGCGGCATACGAAGTGGCGTGGCGGTGCGTGGCGCTGCTCGGCTGGATCACCACGCCCGGCGAATCCTGCAATTGCAGCCAGCGAGGCGCGCCGGGGTCGTTGATCGCCGCCACGACCAGGTTGCCGGCGGTCGGGGCATGATAGGGCGGCGTGGAGGCGGCATTGAACAGGCCGATCGCGTGACGCGTTGGATTGTTGATCGAACCACTGACGGCCAGTGGGTTGCCCGAGGCATCCGGAAAGCCCAGGTAAGCCAGGCGCTGCTGGGTGCGAAGGGTCGCTTCGCTGAAGCCGCTGGGCAGAGGCTGGCCGACGGGCACGGCGCTGGGATCGTCGCCGGTGGCGAATCCCGTCCCCACATCCACCGTCCAGTGGTGGTCAAAGCCATCGATGCGGACGACGCCGGAAATCTGTCCAAGAAAATCAAGGTTCGGGGCAACGAGAAACTGGCCGTTGAAGGTGACCAATGGTTGCGTGGGCTGCTGGCCATTGATGAGGAATGCGCGGCCGCCGATCAGCTCATTGAAGGCAACGGCCTGAAAAGCCGCGCCCAGGTCACGAAGATCGAAATAGGCGATGTCACCCTGTCCGATCGTGACCTCCAGATCGCTCGAATTGGCCTGCAACCGCGGTGTCGATAGCTCACCGAAGAAGAGCTCCGGAGCCTCGGCCTGCTGTATGGTCGTTGTGTAAGGATCAGGATTCAGAAGTGGGTCGAGATCGGGGTCCAGCAGGCCCGGGGTGACCGACAGGAGCAGCCGGGGCTCCAGCGGCTCCAGTCCTCGCCAGGCCGGATAAGCCGGCGTCGCCATGATCTGGCGGTGCCGGAAGACGCGGCCACGCCAATGGCCCCAGAGCGTCGCCAGGCGGGAAGCGAAAAACACCATGGGCCGGCTTTCCGAATCCACCGGTGATCCATCCGAGCGATTGGCGGTTCCAAACTCGGTGCTCCGCATCACTGACTCTCCATAGGACGGTGTTGGCCTAAAACCGCATCATCGCGATCGCGGCAAAGCTGAACACGGGCGGCTGAATTCAACAGGCCCACCACCGAATCGGCAATGGCGATCAGCCTTGTTTCATCCAAGCGTGAAGAAAGACCCTAATGCCCCGGCGAGAAACCCCGCCTGTTGAATATGGCCGGGCACAGTGACAAAGCCGATATTCCTTCTTGACCGACGATTTGTTTACTGTAACCCAAGATTATCACAAATCTGGATAACTTCAAGCATTTGTCCGTGATTTATCAATATAAGACAACCAAGACCGATATTACCGTCCGTTATGAGAGTACCCTGACTTTATATACGATTTCTCATTCGTGTTGCCCCCTGTTCCGCCGGAGCTTTCGATGGCGAATCGGCCAGGAACACCGACGGCGATGGAGAAACTCTCGACAATTGGCGAAAAAAGGATGTCATGGACTTCTCAAGCTGTCGGGGATCGGTCACCCATCGGGCATCAACACAGTGTTCCGCCAACTCTAGGACAGAGTTGGACCCCAGATATTGGGATCGCGACGTCCGCCCGTAACCAAAAACTCACATTCCCGGGCGAAATACACTGTTGTTGCTGGCGTACGGTCAACCGCCCGCCATTGGGCGAGTTGGAATCGGTGTTCAGCGTTTCCTTGATCAGGAGTGGCCTCAATGCATGCTTCAGGCGAGCGTCCCGGCGACGGGCTTTCACGGCGAATGTTTCTCCGGGGACTGATGGGCGCGGGCCTGATGATGGCCCTGCCCGGCGGACTGAGCACGAGGGCCGCGCAGGGCGACGACACCATCACCGTCTCGATCATGCACACCACCGACCTGCACGGACGGATCGTGGGCGACACGGTGCGGGGCTTCGGGGCCAATGTCGGGGGCATGGCCCGATGCGCGACACAGATTCGCCGCTGGCGGCGTGAGAACCCCAACAGCCTGCTGCTGGACCTGGGCGATCTGCTCCAGGGGACGGATGTCGGCTGGCGGACTGATGGCCGGATCATGATCGACTGCATCAACGCCATGGACTACGACGCATGGGCGCTGGGTAATCATGAATTCGACTGGGGACTGGAGCCGGTTCACGATTCCCTGACCAACAGCAAGGCCCCGGTGATCGGCACCAACCTGATGCTGGAGGGCAAGCACCCGACCGAGTTCGATCAGAAGGACCACCCGCTCTCCAGGATCGAAGCGTGGAAAGTGTTCAAAGTCGGCGGCATTCGCATCGGCCTGATGGGCTTTACCACGCCGGGCATGCCGTACTGGTTCCCGCCGCGGTTCCGTGAGGGCATGGAGTTTCTGGATTGTGCCCCCGAAGCGAGGCGCGGCGAGGCGGCGCTTCGCGCCATGGGCATTGATGCCCTGGTCACCTTCGGGCACATGGGCCTTCGCCCGGATGGCGACAACCAATCGAACCAGGTCCGCGCGGTGATGCGCGCCTGCCCCACCGCCGCGGCTTACATCGGGGCTCACAGCCATCGCCTGCATCTGGAGGACAAAGTCGGCGATGTGATTTACACGCAGGCCAACTTCTGGGGCTCGCACCTGGGCCGGCTGGACCTGACCTTCGACCGCCAGACCCGCAGACTCATCCGCCGGAATACCCACCTCGCCTTCATGGCGCCGGACACTCCGCTGGACCCGGTCATCATGGACCTATGTCGCGATCGTCTGGATGAATCTTCACGCGCGTTGGCTCAACCGGTGGGAAGGCTCAGCCGGACGTTGAGTGTACGTACCGCGCCGGGAGAGCCCAGCGAGGTTGAACGACTGATCGCGGCCTCGATCATCGAAGCCATGGCCCAACGGCAAAGCAAGGTCGATGGTGTGATCCACGGGCTGTTCGAGCGAAGACAGGACTTTGAAGCGGGCGTGAAGACCGTGGCCGATCTCTGGCCGATCATGCCGTTCGAAAACTTTCTCATCACGGCGGAGCTTACCCCGGCCCAGATCACGGCGATCCTCGAAGAGGCCTACAACAACTCGCCGCGCAATCTCATGGGGATGGGCGCCCAGGTCGTAAGGCGGGGCGAGCAGTGGAGCGTTCAGCGAATCCTGCTGCCTGATGGGGCGCCGGCGGACCCGGGCAAGCGATACACCATCGCATTCAACACCTGGGATGCTTCCGGCGGCGGTGGACGGCTGATGCGCATGCGAGAAATCATCAATGACCGGGCCAGCCGCAGCGAATTGCACAAGGTTCAGAGTCGGCAGGCCATGATCGAATTTTTCATGCGCAAGGAAACAGTCGGCCCCGAGCATTTGACCTGGGATCGGCCCTGGTCCGGCATGGATACGGTCTTCGCCCGACTCGGCAACCTGGTCTCGGCGTTGGCTTGAGCGAACAACCCGCGTCCGGTCAGCTTGCCTTGGGCAATGGAACTTCGTTCCCTGATTCTTCGCCTCGCGCAAAGGCGCTGATGTTTTCCATCGTTGTGGTGGCGATCGCCTCGACGGCTTCAGCGGTGAAAAACGCCTGGTGACCGGTGATCAGTACGTTGGGAAAAGTCAGCAGCCGGGCGAACACATCATCCTGAATCACCTGACCGGAAATATCCTCGAAAAACAGGTCCGCCTCTTCTTCATAGACATCAAGTCCAAGGCTGCCGATATGGCCGATCTTGAGCGCATCGATCGCCGCGCGGGTGTCGATCAATGCGCCGCGACTGGTATTGATGATCATGACGCCCGGCTTCATCGCGGCCAGAGCCTTGGCGTTGATCATGTGATACGTCTCGGGCGTGAGCGGGCAATGCAGAGCGATGATGTCCGACTCGGCCAGCAAGCGATCCCGGTCGACGAAACTCGCCCCCAGCTTCTTCGCCTCGTCCGACGGCTCGGGGTCCATCGCCAGAATGTGGCACCCGAACCCGGCCATGATCCGGACAAACGCCACGCCGATCCGGCCCGTGCCCACCACGCCGACCCTCCGCCCCTTCAGATCAAAGCCCATCAGGCCATCGAGGGCGAAGTTGCCCTCGCGCACCCGGTTGTAGGCCCGGTGCAGCTTGCGGTTCAGGGCCAGGATCAGGCCCGCCGCATGCTCGGCCACGGCGAAGGGCGAATAAGCCGGCACACGGACCACCGTCAGCCCTCGCCTCGCCGCGGCTTCGAGGTCCACGTGATTGAACCCCGCCGAGCGAAGCGCGACCAGCCGGGTTCCATGATCGGCAAGATCGTCAATCACCGAAGCGCTGAGCTGATCATTGACAAAAGCACAGACCACTTCGCACCCCCGCCCCAGCGAGCTGGTCTGCGGGGTGAGCCGAGGCTCGAAGAACCGCAACTCATGCCCGTGGCCCCCATCCTCGTTGGCCTGGCGAAGCGACTCCTGGTCGTAGCCCTTGGTGCTGAATACCGCGATCCGCATATCCACGCTCCTTTCGATTCGATCGCCAGGCCGAATCGACTCAGGCTTCAACCGCCTTCCAGGGCGGCTGGCGACAGTTTCCACAATTGGTTCAAGTCCCAACCAAAGAGATGATGCTCCCCGGCGCGCAGGCTCATGATCGCATGACCTTCCGGCAGATCGATCGGCACCCGCCGGACCATTCTGCCCTCGGCGGAAAGATCAAGCACCACCAAGAGGCTCTGCCCATCAACCAGGGTCGGGACATACAAATACTGCCCATCGCGCAGCGCCCGGCCGATCCGTCCACGGCTTTGCCACGTCCATGCCGGGGTCTGAGTTTGGTGATCCCAGGCCATGATTCGATCTGATGCCGCTATCAGTGCCCGCCCATCGTGCAGCCCGCAAACCCATTGAAGACGGACCTCCTGGTCACCCTCACCCATGGGATACGCCGATGACAAAAGGCGGCCTTCGGCAATGTCAATCACCAGCAACCGGCGACTATCCCGCGGCGCGGCGAACAGTCGGTCACCATCCACACCCAGAAACCCCTCACTCCAACCCAGATGGCGAACCCGTTCAGCATCGGCCACCGGTCCTTGGCCGACGAACGGGATATCCGTGGGCGGATACCGCACGCCAAAAATACCACGACCGTTCTTGGCATCCATCGCCACCACAAACTGGTTGTGCGCCAACGCGAACACGACACCGTCCACCACAAGAAGATCAATCGGCTGTCCGATTCCCGATGTCGTCTGAAGCTCCGGCGGCAATAGCCGAATCCAACGGATCACCTCTCGAGCCGGAGCCCCCTGGACAAAACCCTTGCGATCCAATCCCATCAAAAACAGATCACTCCTCTTCCGCCCGGCCACGAGAAGTTGATCCCCCGCCGGTACCGGCATGCTGAGAAACGCGATGCCTGTAAACCAGTGATCGGCGTACTCGGAGCCGACGGTCGCAAGCGGCTCAGGCCGGAAGGCCAGCCCATAGCGACCGATGACCTCGCCTCGCTCTGGGTCAAGCACCACCAGTGCGTTCTGGGCGGGTGAATATCGAGCCGTGAACCGAAAAATATTCAGCGACGTGACCATGTTGATCATGCCCTGTCCCTCGAGGATCACCAGACGCCCATCGATCATCCGGACCTTACGGCCCAGTGGATCACCAAAAAAGAATCGCTCCTCAAACCTCTGGGGCGACCCGGGCCGAGGATAGAGAAACGTGCCGCGCATCGCCATCTCAAACGGAGAACGCCGCTCATATCGGTCTGACCTGATCCAGTTGGCCTCGGAGCGGTCAGTACGGGTTCGGATCGTCTCAATCGTGCTGCGATAGTACAGGGCAACCTCGTCGCCGGATTCTTCCACCGTCACTTCGCCGGTCGGCAGCCATGGCCGCTGGATCCAGCATTCGATCAGTTGCTCTCGCGTCAGCGGCTTTTGCTGGTCTTCATCGGTCACCCGCACCAGGGGCGAGAGCAGTGGAAGCTCGGGATGAACCCTCGCCGCGTTGATCGCTTGGGCATTCCTGATCCGAGCAAGCACCGGGCGTTGGTCCGATTTATCAGCGGCGGTGGCTGATGAAACCGCCCCTTTCACTGCCGCCAGCAGAGTTGGGTGGCTCTGGGCAACCGACGAGTCAAGATCGTCAAGCAGAGCCTTTGCCTCGGCGACGCGACCCGTACGCGCCAGCACGAACACCAATCGGAGCACCACATCCGCATCCTTCGTACCGCTGTCCGGATGGTCCCTGATCAGCTCACGCAAAAGCCATCCGGCCCGGTGGAACCGGTAAGCGTCCATGTGAAGCGTCGCCTCGGCCAGAACCGCCCGCCGACACTCGGCGGTCAACCAGAACCGGTCGGCCAGATGGCGCAGCTCGTCAGGCCGAAGTCTTGCCGGCCCGTCGGCAAGCAGCGCACCGGCCCTGGATCCGGCAGCCTGGCGGTAGCTGGCGATCGCGGATGGTCCGCGGGCCCTGATCAGGTCGGCTGCCCATCGTCCGAACGGGCGGACGCGCGCATCCGAACCCGGGATCAGGATTTCGCCCCGCTCCCGCGAAACCCTGTCCAGAATCTGGATCGCCACCGCCTGATTTCCCTCTTCAAACTGCTCGGCGGCCGCCGACAGCACATTCCGCAACTCGCCCGGCTCGGAGGTCAACACTTCGTCAAGAAGCTGTAGATCAAAAACATCCGATTCCTCCCCGGCATCTTCAGCGACAGACCAAGCCGGTATTGCACCGACCATCATCAGGACCAGCAACACGATCAGTGCGCGCCGCTCGACCATCCCGTGTTCCAGCCAATCAAGCATCAATGATGTTCCCAGTGGTTTATCGCCAATTCCGTGATTGCGGATACCCGGTGAGATAACATATGACGTCCCCACAAGCCGTCGGCCTGTCACCAATTACCGACCTCACCGCCGATATCGACACTCTCCGTGCGCCCGGCCGAACGGTGTCGCTTTGCGGCTTCAGTGCGAAATGCGGTCCTCGCCGGAGTCGATCAGCAAGGCGAAGACGTGGTCTGATCGGCGAAGGGTCAACGATCCAAGGCCGTTCACCAGTGATCCCACTGGGGTCGGTCCACGGCGATGCCGCGGTGGGTCAAGCCGCAGACGCCGTTGGCGCCACGGCCGCGCGTGTTGAACAGGTTGTCATCCGCCGAGTAAATGCCGTCGTACTGCGTCTCCTGAAGAAAATGGCCGAACGTCACCACGCTGCCATCATTATGGCCAAAGGCGCTCTCCCAGTCCTCACCGTCATACCACTTGGGACTGGAACCACCACTGTGAGGGTTGGTCGCGAAATTGCGATGGGCGACGATCACCGCGCTGCTGCTGTAGGTGCTGCCCCATTCGGCTTGACGCGCGGCCTTCATTTCCTCGGTCTCTTCGACATTGTTCCGCCATTGCGGAGCCAACAGGGCGTACGAATAATTCATGAAGCCGAAACCCGCGGTGCCATCTTCGATCGACCATTCGGTGCGCCGATGGTCTGCCTCATCGTTCCCCTCATATGGGCTGATCAACGGTCGGGGCTCGACATATTGCCCCTCGAGCAGCAACCAGTAGCGGCCCTGGACATGCTTGCCCATACGCCGTTCATCGCCCCGGGTCCGCCCGCCGATGGTGCGCAGCCAGTCGCCCGTCGAATCGCGCCCCACCAACCAACCGTTGTTGTCCGGGGCATGGGTATGGATGCCCTGAATGACGCTTCGAACGTTGACGGCGTTGACCGTCCGCCTCGCAGCCTCGCGGGCGGCCGAAAGCGCCGGCAGCAGAAGCGCGATCAACAGTGCGATAATCGAGATCACCACCAGCAACTCGATAAGGGTGAACGCTGCATGGGATTTGCTTCTGTACATGGTCAGATTCCTGGCCGGAGCCCGAACGGTCCAAGGGCAGCCGGCACAAACCGTCGGCGCTGCGCAATGAATACGAGTCGCATCCTTGTAAGCCCTGAGTAAAACACCCTCGATGCGTCGCATATTGCCGGAATCAGGCAAGTAAGCCGACAGTCTCAGGTAACTTTACGCCATGATTCCAAGTTTCTCGACCAGATCGAACCCCGGTGCCCAACCTTGGCGTCGGCGCGAGGCTCCCCACCATGCCTCACCACCGCCCATTGCCAAACCATGGCCTGAGTCGCTCCAAACGGCTATTCCGGACGATATACTTATTGTGGCCGCGAATCCTCGCCGACTCCAGCCGAGAACCCCGTCATGCCAACCGATTCAGAATCACGGCCCCCCATGCCCGCGACCGACCCGGCGCGTTCGATTGCCAAGCAAGTGCCGGAAGATATTTATCGACAAACGCTTATCGCTGATTTCACAAGACTGCTTCAGGGGGTCGAACCCGGCGCGGCGGCTCAATATGCCGCATCTCGCTCGGCGATGATCGAGATGGTCGATCAGGCCATGCTCACCCGCGACGATCTGCCGGAGCTGCTTGGCCGCAACCCCGTGCAGGTCATGCTCGATGACCACCGGGCGCACGCCATGTTCATGCAGTCGGTCTTTGCCCTCCGAAGCCCGCGAACGTTCGTCCAGACCGTCACCTGGGTTTATCGGACGTACCTTCGCCACGGCTTCTCCGAGGCATATTTCGATCACAAATTGCGGGCCTGGGTTGCCGCGATCCGGCGACATATCCAACCCGTCACCCCGGCCGAAGGGCTGCTGGCCTTCTACCAGGCCATGATCGACAGTCGGGCCCGTTTCGTGCAACTGGCCGAGCAGGCCACACCCACGGCATTCGATGATGGAAGCGGCGGGCGCTACATCTCCCGGCTCACCAGCAGGCTGCTGGCCGGCGATGAAAAGGGCGCATCGGAAATGGTCCGGACTCAGCTACACGTAGCCCGCGATCTGCCGCACTGGTGGGACAGGATCGTTGCACCGGCCTTGTACACCGTCGGCCAACTCTGGAGTGATGGTCACATCACCGTGGCCGATGAACACATCGCTTCAGCGATCGCCAGCCGCATCATGACCCAGTGCCTGCCCCGTCCGCTGGATCGAAACCCACGCGGCCCACGCGCTGTGATCGCCATTCCGCCCGGCGAGGAGCACCATCTGGGCGCTTCGATGGTTCGCGACCTGCTCACGATGCTGGATTGCCCGTGCAGTTACACCGGCCCCAACACCCCGATCGACGCAATGGTTGATCTGGTTCACCGCCGTCAACCGGAATTGCTCCTGCTCTCGGTCACCATGTTTTTCAATCTCGAATCGGTCCGGGAGATCATCGAGCGGGTACGCATGCTGCGATTGGCCGCGCAACCGCGTATCATCCTCGGTGGACAGGCCCTGAACCATGATCCGGACCTGTGGAAACAACTCGGAGCCGATGACTACGCAAGTTCACTGCATGACCTCCTCGACCGATTGCCTAGCGCACGGCAACTCCTGGCCGCATCGTGATCGCCTGGCGCCCCCGTTCGCCCGTCGCTCGAGCCTTTGGCTCGTTTTCGGCGGGCTGGTGGCGATCGCCATGGCCGGCTGCATTCCCGCGCCGCCCGACCCTGAGCGCTATTTCCTGGCCTTGGGTACCAGTGAGCGGACATTCGAAGACGATGACCAGATCGAGGCCGCCGGCATCATGCTCGGCGATTCGGTCACGATCATGCTCAACGACCAGCCCATCGGCCTGCACCGCGCGGCGGGAACGCTGCTGGAGATCAAT
This sequence comes from Phycisphaeraceae bacterium, assembly GCA_020831765.1. GTDB lineage: Bacteria > Planctomycetota > Phycisphaerae > Phycisphaerales > Phycisphaeraceae > JAFIFY01. Next base: position 21,224 of record JAFIFY010000159.1, read on the forward strand.
GCCTGGCTGCTTCCGGGTGAGAACGAAGTTCAACTGCTCGGCCGTTCGGATCAGCCGCTGTACCTGAAGCTGGCCATGCAGCAGTCCGGGCGCGTGCAGCGCGTGCTGGGCCGCTGGCGGATCGAGCCGTTCGATGAATCATCCGGCCCCAAATCATTCGATGCCGGTAACCGGCCCGAATCCCTCCTCCCCACGGATGAGACCGACTTCCGCCGGATGTCACCCGACGACCTGCGGCGGGAGCTGCGCCCCTTCATCGAGGAACTCAACACCCTGCTGGAGCCTGGCCGGCACGAAGAACTGGCCGCGCGCCTGACCGAAGGCCTGATGCTCTGGTCCCCCCATGCCTTCGGCGCTCCGCGAAAACGGCTCGAATCCCTCCGCCGCGCCGCCACGCGCCGATTCGAGGCCGTCGCCGGCCGCTTCGACCCGATCGATCCCCAGTCCATCACCATCATTCCCGGCCGCTCAGTGGTCCTGGTCTACCAGTCCCTCGGCGAAGGCCCCCACTTCAACCCGCGAATCACCCGCTTCCAGATCGATAACCAATGGCACGACATCGGCGCGCTGTACCTCGTTCGAGATGAAGATCGCTGGATCATCTGGAGCACCGGCGAACTGCGGCATTGAGAGTTGCGATGCATTGCCGCCCGTCACTCATGCAACGCATGATCCGCGGCCATGTCCTGGCCAAGTTCCCATAGGCGGACCGAGGTCCAGGGCGCGGCCGGCTCGGTCCAGAATGGTTCATCCGGCGCAAGCCCCAGCGG
>JAFIFY010000160.1 GCA_020831765.1 Phycisphaeraceae bacterium
AAAATCCGCGTACTCGCAGCCTCGCCGCACGATCATCGCGCTGAGCACGCCGGCCACGGCATCCATCCGATCGGTCCGGCCCAGCAGATCGACCACCCGGCACGCCGCGCGTCCCCCATTGGCAGCGATCCGCGTAACCAGTAACCATGCAGGCCGATCATCCAGCAGCACGAGATGGACTTCATAGCGATGGATCGGATGATTCAAGAACCTGCGCGTGATGTAGTCCCGATCTTTGAAAGGCGCGATGTGATCGAAGGCATCAAAGTCAAACGCGGCCAGATCGCCATGGCTCTTTAGCTCTAGAGTTCGCACACCGGCCGGCATTGGCCTGAGTCCCGCCGAACCCGGCTCAACGCCACGAAGAAGTTCGTATCGCTCCATGGTTGGATTGACCAGGAAATACTGATCCATGCGGCTCCAGTTCATCCGCAGCGCATGGTAGATCGCCCGGGTCTGCAAGCCCGCCCCGGGCGCGGCGAAGAATCGATGCGGCACCTGATCAAGCACGAACCGTCGCAGTCGCAGACCCAACATCGGCTCCCCCACATCCTCGATGACCTTCCAGAGCGAGCCGGCCAGGTCAGGAACCGAGCGGCTGTTGTATCGCATGAAACCGAACAGCCCCACGATCCGGCCCCCGGCATTCCGGGCCAGACCGAAGTTCAACCGCTCGCCGTCCTGGAAATCATAAAGGAACAAGCCACGATGACGCGACAGGATATGTCCCCGGCGCCAGTGGCGGTCGATGAACGCCATGATGGCGTCGGCGTCCTTGATCCCGGCCAGTTCCAGCTTCACCATCGAATAACATTCCGCTAGGCCGCGACCTTGTCGGCGATCAACCGCGAAAGGCCTCGGATCGATAATGCTTCGGGCCGAATCAGGTCATCCTGATCCAGCGATACGCCAAGCTCCTCTTCGATATCCATCACGAATGAGAAGACGGCCAGAGAATCGAGGTAACCGGCCAGGAAAAGATTCTCTTCCGGCAGGATCGACTCGGCGGGAATATGCCGGCGGGTAGCGATCCATTGGGTCATGTAAGTCTCGTAAATTTGGCTGGATGCCTTGTCCATGGCAATGGTTTCCTCGATCATCCGGCGGCCCGGTCCAGAAAGGCGCGAATGCCCGCGGTCGCATCGTAGCCCTTGAACCATTCCCGCAGGATGGGCTTGGCCAGTTTCCCCAACTCGTTCCTTGGAAGTTCCTCCACCACTTCATACGCCATCGGCTGCTGATAATCGGCGAGCTTTCCGGCACAGAACCGCCTCAGTGAAGCGGGCTGGATTGTTCGACCCGGACATGGCGCCACCACGGCCAGAATCGCCTCGCCGAAATACTCATCCTCAACCCCGATCACCGCACACTCCCGAATATCAGGATGTTCGAGCAGAACCGCTTCCACATCCTCGGGATGGACGTTGGTTCCGCCGACGATGACAATGTCCTTCATCCGGCCGCAAAGATAAAGTCGGCCGGCTTCATCGAGGTATCCGACATCACCGGTATGGAAGTATCCGCCGCGCATCGCCTGCTGCGTGGCTTCCTCCTGCCCGAAATAGCCCTGGAACGCCATGGGTGTCCGGCAGATGATCTGGCCCGGCGTGCCCGGCGGAAGCTCGTTGTCGGCATCATCCACGATCTTCAGGTCCACACCCGGTACCGCACGACCGACCGTTCGCCCGCTCTCCCAGCACTCTGATGGATCGGCGTTGGTCACGATGCCCACTTCCGATGCCCCGTAACACTCGTGGATCGCGCAGGGGAACCGCGCAAGCACCCGCTGCTTGACCGCTTCCTTGAGCAGTGCCGAGGAGGAAACCACACATCGAAGCGAAGACAGGTCATATCCCGGCTGGCGATCCAGAGCGTTGAGCAACTGCTCCAGGTGCGAGGCCACGGCGATCGTGAAGGTGATGCCGTGCTCCTGAACAGCGCGGAGCCAGAGCGTCGGGTTGAACCGCGGCATGATGACCGAGGTCGCCCCGATCATCAACGGTAGAAGCACGAGCCGTTGACCCAGCGAATGATGCATCGGAGAGGCGGTCAGGATGACCTCGTCCCGTTCCAGTCCGTACAGATCGCGGGCCCCGATCAACGCCCGGCGCACCTTGGTGCCCTGGGAAAAGACGATGGGCTTTGGCGCGCTGGTCGAGCCGGAGGTCATGGTCAGGATGAACGCATCGTTGGTGCGATCCCCGCCGCGCAACGGCCCGGGATTGCCGACGAATCGATCAATCCATTCCATCCGCCGGGCGTCGCCGAAGGGTTCGCCCACCGTCAGGATGCGCGAGGGAGACACCGGCGGCCCCTCCCCCACCGCCTCAGCCCAGATCCGGGCAAGGTACGGCCCGGATGCGATCACGAACTCAGCGCGCCCGCTCTCCATCGCCCGCTTCATGGCCCCATGGCCGATGGTGTGGCTGACCGGAACCATCACCGCCCCGAGATCGGCCAGCGCGAGCATGGCCAGCGCGAACGGCACACCATTGGGCAACGCCACCAGCACATGGCTCCCCCCACCAATGCCCATGGATGCCAGCATCATCCGAAGCTTACGCACGCGCTCATCGACCTGGCGATAAGTAAGCCGCTCGTCCTCGCAGATCAGGGCGGGACGATCCGGGTTCGCCTGGACCGATTGAAGGAAGTGATTGATGATTCCCATGTGTGTTCCGCTTGCCCTCCCGCCGATTCGCCTCAGGCCGAGAGTCGGGTGATGACCGGTGTCAGCTTGCGATTCGGCGATACATCATCCAGCCGCACCCATGCCTCGTCCCTGGCCGAAGCGGTCATCGCTTCCAGCATCCTGAGGCCCTCCATGGCGTGATCGATCGAGAAAACCCAGGGATTGGCCGTGCGACCCGTGCGCGTGAACTCGCCGACGGCATCGGCCAGATCGACATAATGATTGGCGAACGCCTCGATGAATCCGGCCGGATGACCGGCCTTGAATCGGTTGTACCGGTCTTCAGCAGCCAACATCGGCAAGCTCGCCCGATCCAGGACCGAAGCATTTCCCGAGGCATCGGCCACATGAAGTTCCTCGGGCTTCATTTGTAGCCACTGAGCGCTGCCCCGTTGCCCATAGATGCGGACTTTAAGCCCATTACGATGGCCCAGGGCCGACTTGCCGTACCAGACCTGACACGTCATCTCGCCGCTGTAGCGGGCGATGCACATGACATTGTCCACCACGTTTTCAAAGTGCCCGAACGTATCCTCGACGGCCAGCACACTCAGCGGCCTCTGTCCGGTCAGGAAGCGAACCATCTGATGCAGATGCACACCAAGGTCCAGCGACACCGTCGGCACCGCTCCATCGGCCAATCGCCACTTCTGCGGAATCATCGGCCTGCCCTGATCATCCACGCGGACGAACCCCTCCTGCGGCATCTCGATCTGGACTTGCCGAATCTCACCGAAGCGGCCATCGCCGACCATCTGCCGGAGTTGACGCAGCATCGGATAGCCGGTGTAGTTGTAGGTCACCGCCAGAAACCCGCCGGTCTTCCGCAGCTCGCGCTCGATCACCGCCGCCTCTTCGCTCGAGCCGGCCAGCGCCTTTTCACAGATCACCGGATACCCAGCCCGGAGCGCCTCGATCACCATCGGCGCATGCGACCCGGTCGGCGTCAGGACCACGACCGCCTCGAGTCGCCCTCGCTCGGCATCCAGCATGCAGCGCCAGTCATCGTAGATGCGCTTAGGCTCGACATTCCAAGCCTTGCCCGTGGCCTGATTCACCTCGGCATGACGACTGAACGCTCCAGCCGCCAGTTCCCAGCACCCATCCATCTGCGCGGCGATGCGATGGGTATTGCCGACCGCGGAATTAAGCCCACCGCCGATAAACCCAAGCCGTAGTCTCTTACCCATGGCATTTCTCACATCAGCCCGGCACCGCCGCGCCTCACGCCCAGCGCTTTATGGGACAATCTGATTAGGACAATCGGCCGGAGTTATCCCGCTGCTGCAAACAATCCGCCAGGTTCCAGGCGCGGCGGCGGCGAACGCTCGCTTTGGCGGCATCCATCAATCGCCCGCCTGTTCCGGCCCCAAAGCTCACAGCCCAGGTGTCCGATAAGTCGGCACATGCCCATGGCTATCGGACCTGCCGACTCAGGCTCAGCCAGGCATCGACAAGGATCAGCGCCGGAACCCACGGCCCCTCCGAGCCTGTCTCTTGCCCCGATGAGCCGAACTGCAACATCGCATCATGCAACTGCTGCTCGGCGAACAGGCACCCTTCCGGCCGACTCGCGAAGGCGTGGATCGCCCAGGGCTGACATGTGGTGTTGTCCGGCTGGGTATTGGCGACATGGAAAGCCACTGCACGATCGACGATTCGGCCGATCTCCTTACGCCTCGCTGAGCTTTCGATCGCCGCCAAGGCGTGCAAGCCGACCAATTCCGCGTAAGTCCATCCATCCAGCGATTCATCATCACCCAGTAACCTCAGCGGCGCTGGATCGCTCGTGCCACTGCCCGGATCGATCGGCAGGCGACCCGGTTCGACACGTACAGCCCCGCCGCGCCGCTCCGCCGCGGTCAGCAGTTCGAATCGCAACTTCCAGAACGCCCCATGGGAAGGGACCGCCAGGCACAATCGATCGAACGCCTGGCCGAGCCGTTCCGACACCACCTTGGGCCGTTCGCCCCGAACCACCGCCTCGGCCAGCACCATCATCGCCAGAATCGACTCCTCCGGCCGCTTCCCGCCCCCGCCCCCGGAAATACCGCTTCCGGAAATACCACCCCCGAATGCCCAGGAAGGAATCTCGCCAATGTCCGGATCGCCGGTCGCGCTGGCATCCAGCAGAAACCTTCCAGCGCTGCACGCCGCGCGGGCCAGAGCATCGACCGGCTCGCTCCGGGCCAGAAGCGTCTGGCCAAGGTTGCGGATTGGTTCCAAGAGGCGATGATGGACCGCCATGTTCGACTCCAGTTCCGACCAGCCACAGCCCGGCCCGAACAACGCCGGCAACCCGGAAACAGCCGATGCCCAGGGCCATTGGGTCCTTCTGGGCCGGGCCGATGACTTTCCCGAGGGGAGTTTATCGCCCGCCACGGTCGAAGGCCGGACGCTGATGGTCTGCCGGCTCGATGGCCGGTTTCATGCATGGGCGGATTACTGCCCACATGCGGGCCGACCGCTGCACGATGGGGCGATGCATGAAGGCCGGGTGATCTGCCGCCATCACGGAAACACCTACTGCCTGGCCACCGGCCGCAATGTTGATGACCCGCGCAACGAGCCGCCACTGAAACGGTATAAGATCGAACAGCGAGGCGATGAGCTCTGGGTCTTCCTGCACGCGATGTTTTCCGCCACCTGATGATTCGGCCGCGCAAACTAAGCCCAATCCACGGAATCAACCATGAACACCAAGGTGCTTCGACAGATCGATCAGCAATTCGATGAGTCGGTTGAGCGGCTGATCCAATGGCTTTCCATTCCCAGCGTCAGCACCGATCCCAACTACAAGGGTGAGATCGCCGACGGCGCGGCATGGCTGGTACATGAACTGACCGAACTGGGCTTCGATGCGGACGCCCACCCCACGGACGGACACCCCTGTATTGTCGCGCGGCCGCGATCCGGCGACCCGACAGCGAGCCCCGATGCCCCCACCGTCCTGTTCTACGGCCATTACGATGTCCAGCCGCCCGACCCGCTGGAACTGTGGGACAGCGGCCCGTTCGAGCCGACCATCCACAATCACGCCATCGTGGCCCGCGGCGCTTCGGACGATAAGGGTCAGGTCATGACCTTCATCGAGGCGCTACGCGCCTGGAAGCAGGTCGAGGACCGCCTTCCGGTCAATGTCATTCTGCTGATCGAGGGTGAAGAAGAGTGTGGCAGCGTCAACCTTCCACCGTTCATCGAAGCCCACGCATCGTCGCTCAAGGCGGATTTCGTGCTCATCAGCGATACGCAGACGTGGGATGACAAGACCCTGTCGATCACCTGCGGCTTGCGCGGGCTGGTTTATTTCGATGTCCAGCTCCACGGGCCGACCCATGACCTTCACTCGGGAACTTACGGCGGCACCGTTCCGAACCCGGCCACCATCCTGATGCGGGTGCTCTCATCGCTGTGGGATGAACGGCACCGGATCACGATTCCGGGGTTTTATGATGATGTCGCCGCGCCCAGTGAGGCCGAGCTTAAGGATTGGGAATCGCTCAATTTCGATGAAGCACGATTCCTGCGTTCGATCGGCATCAACGAAGGCCATGGCGAGGAAGGCTACAGCCTGCTGGAACGGCGATGGACGCGGCCATCCCTGGAGATCAACGGCCTCTATGGCGGGTACATGGGTGAAGGCGCCAAGACCATCATCCCGGCCATGGCCGGCGCGAAGCTGAGCTTCCGGATACCGCCCGACCAGGATCCCGAGCGGGTCTCGACACTCTTTGAAAAGTGGCTGCAAGCCCAGCCGGTGCATGGTCTGCGTTGGATGGTCAAGCGATACGGCGCTGCCGCGCCCGTGAGCCTGCCGCGCAATTCGCCATGGCTGGATGCCGCCAAGCGCGCCTGCGAGGCGACATCGGGACGGCCGGCCGTCCTCGTCCGCGAGGGCGCCACCATCCCGATCGTGGCCGATTTCAAGCGAATACTCGGGCTGGACAGCATCCTGATCGGGTTCGGCAGGCACAATGACCGCATCCATGCACCCAATGAGAAATTCGATCTGGAAAGCTACAAGCTCGGCATCCGAACGCACGCCACGCTCCTGGCCGAACTTGCCGCCGGGTCACGGTGATGCGACGATGGTGTTGTACGAATCGCCGGGCGAGTCGGTGGCCCAAGTCGCTAACCGATCGACACCGGCCGTTGCCCAGGAGACCGCGACCATGACTCGAAAATTTCCTTTCCGCTCCGCATCGATCGCGCTGGTGATGCCGCTCATGGCGGCCCCGGCCCTCCTGACCGGTTGCGGCCAAACGGTGTCGCCTGCGAACTTCACGCCCGTGTTGACCGACGCCGCACCCGCGATCGAGGCCGAGGCCGAGGAATCACCAGCCCCGGAAACCACGCCCAGAACCGCCGATGGCATGGATGCGGGTCAGCGCGGCCGTGATGGGGTCACCCTCGACCGCGGCCTCGAACGAACCGACTGGCTCATCCTGACGGTCCGTCCGGTGTCCGGGCGCGTGCCCCATCAGCCCACCTACAGCACAACCCCGCTCATCGCGCGTGACTCGAGGATTCTCCAACTGCCCGAAGTCGAGGCACGCCTGAACGCGGCGATGGATGGTGCGAGCGATCGATATATCGACGGCCGCAAGGTGCGCGATACCGGGATTGGCATCGGCCGCGCGGCGATCGATGTCCTGCTTCTGCCGATCAACCTGTTCCGCCAGCCGGCCTGGAGTTGGCAGGAATCATGATAGTCCAACAGCCTGACGCACCGCGTCGAGCGCCTTGAGGCTGCCGGCCAGGATCCATGGTGAATAACCGATGGTAAAGAGCCACAGGCCGTATAGCGCATGCTCGATCATGGTCCAGCAAAGCGACCGGGTTCGCAGCCAGGTCCAGTTGAACATCACGCCGCCCATCAGTGTCAGGCCGACGATCAGCAGGTTATCGAACACGATATGACCCCAGGCGAACGCCGCCGCGCCCAGCCACACGGCAAGCCATCTCGAGCCCAGCGCCTTTTGATATCGCCGGAACCAGACCTCACGCCAGAGCACTGATTGGGGCAGGACGGATATCCAGGTGTAAAAGCAGAGGATCAGCACCCACTGGAGCGGATCCTCGCGGGGCAGCAGAAGCAGTTGCTTGGGAGCGATGATCGCAAGCGCTGCGGCCAGCAGCGCGGCCACCAGCACAAAGCGCAGCAGCACGCGCCTGCGTTCCCGGGCCCGAATCCGCCATCGCCAGGCCCGCCGCCAGTTCCATCCGTGGCGCTGTCGCAGCCAGAGCCACCCGACGATCGCCCCCAGCCAGAGCGTGGGAATCACCGCGATCGACCATTGGGCGTCCCATCGGACAAGCGCCAGCCCCAGAAGGGGAAGGCCGAACCAGATGCCCACGATCTCCAGCCACGTTCGCATCGATCCCCTGTCATCCCGGGTTACGCGCGCTGACCATTAACCGGCGTCCTGCGATTCCCGCTTCCCGGCCTGCTTCTTCTCCGCGAGGTGATGCACAGCGTCTCCCGGTCCGGGCCAGCCCAGGAGCCGCTCGACCGGCATCCAGCGAAGAAGCACCATCCACAGCACACCGGGAATCAGCCACGGCCAGTTCATTTCAATCAGACCCATCCAGAAGGCGACGCCGCCACCGGTCACCGCCAGCAGCCATCGCAGAACCAGACCCCTGCCGACCTTGCGTTCGCCATGCAGCACGATCCACACATACGCGGGGAAGACCACGCCATACGCCGACAGGAACATGCGATAGACCCACTCCAGCCAAGACATGCCCCAGGGCGACATCGGCGCATCCAGCGCGGTGGATGCGCCCATCTGCCGGGCCAGCAGATAAGCGGCGACCATCGACAGGACGATCACCGCGAACACGCCATATTGCGACCGCCCGGCCCGCATGGCTCGCTCAAAGTGCAGGATCAGCGTCGTCCCCGCCTGCGTCACCAGATGAATCATCAGGAGCCCGATCATCACCAGGGTGACGCCACTCTGAAAGATGATCGAAGTATCGGCCTGCGTTCCGCCAAGCCTTCCGATCAACGCCTCGGGCGTGAGCAGCCGAACGATGGTGTGGGCGTAGGCATGGCTGAAAACGATCATCAGCAGGAAGAAGACGCCGAATCCAAGCCCGAACGCCAGACGCGCCGACCCTCGACTCAGCCGTTGTCTGGCTTCATGGAAGGTGGGGTCCAGATAAGGGCAGAGGGCAAAGCCGAAGATGCATACCGCCAGCAGGGAAACCAGCGATCCCACGCCGGCCGATCCCATCCAGGACTGGCTCTGGATCAGTGGCACTTCCGTCCGCCAGACCCAGTAGACCAGCAGCCCGGCCGAAAAGGCCCAGACCAGAAACGTCGCCAGGAGCTTGAGCTTTTCCGAGTGCCGCACCAGGCGAAAGATCACCAGGAGCGCACCAGCCGCGGCGGCGATCCAATAGCCAGTCTCGGCAAAGCGCGGCAGCACCCAGGAAATGAAGAAAACCTGAAAGGCCAGCGTCACGATCGAGAAGGCCACCATCGCGTGCCGATGCTCATGGCAGAGCCGCTGACTCAATGCGCCATCCCGGATCACCCATGCCATGGCCATTGCGCCGATCACATTGGGCACGGCGAAGATGTACCAACTCCATGGCCCGAAATCCCGCAACAGGATCGCGGGAAGAAACATGCCGATGCACCATGTCCAGGATGTGGCGAGAAAAAACCCCCAGGCAAGCGGGGTGAACCAACCAGAACCAGTCATGCCCTGTTTCATGGCCACAGTCTAAACCAAACATCCACCTCGGCGGCAAGACGTCGGCCCATGCCCGTCCGATGACAACCCACGGCAATACGACGGTGTGTAATCCCGTTGATCGGGGTAGAATAGGGATGACTCATCCGGATCAATCCCCCAAGCGCCGGAACCGCCACGATGGATGCTTTTTTTCCTCGATTTCGCTTCCGCGGCTTCCTGTTCCTCGCCGGTCCGGCGTTGGTACTTGCATGTCTGATGATTCTCCCGCTCGCCCGATCGTCGGTGTCCGGAGCGTTGGATGCATCACCCGGCTGGATGCTCGCATCCCTGGCTGCCTCGGAATGGCAACCTCCGGAACAGCCCTCGCCACACGCCCGTATCACCTGGGAGCAGTTGACCCCGGAAACACGCCCGCAAGCACGAAGCGGGCATGCCATGGCTTACGACTCCAAGCGCCAGCGCATCGTCCTGTTCGGCGGCGGCTCGCTGGATTGGTCCGAGCAAGGCCCGGTGCTGGACGACACATGGGAATGGGACGGCGAGAACTGGTCTCTCTCAGAGGCACTCGGGACCAGGCCTTCGGCCCGGACGGGGCACACGATGGTCTACGATGCCGGCCGGGAAGCGATCCTGCTGTTTGGTGGTCGCGATGAAGAGGGGCGGTTGCTCGGTGATATGTGGAGCTACGATGGCCGGCAATGGCGGCAACTTCGCATCCCGCAGACCCCTTCGGCGCGGGACCAGGCCACGATGGTGTTCGACCCCGCCCGGGAGCAGGTCACGCTGTTCGGCGGTCGGGAGGGCCCGCTTCGGGCCTCGAGCGAGACCCATGTCCTGATGGAACGCTCCTGGGGCCGCCGACCGGTGATCACTTCTCCACCGGGCCGTTACGGCCACGGCATGGCGTGGGATGACCATCGAAGGGTCGGCGTGCTTTTCGGCGGTACGCGGGGCGGTTTTCCAGCGCTCAATGACACCTGGGAATGGAACGGCGTCTCGTGGCAGCAGGCCACGGTCGAACAATCGCCACCAGCCGCCCGCGGCATCAGCATGGTCTACGATCCCGGAGCGCAGCGCGTGCTGATGTTCGGCGGTCGATTGGTCGATCCGGACCAGCGCGGCTTCCTGGGCCTCTGGTCGTGGAACGGGGCGACCTGGCATCAGTTTGACGAGCGACGCCGGCCGCTTGATCGAGCCTACGCCGCGATGGCGCTCGATACCGCGCGTAATCAGATCATCCTCTTCGGCGGCATGACCCGCGACAATCACCTTGCCGACACCTGGGCCATCGACCTGCCGGCGCCCCGCGGCCGATGACCGCTCCGGCCGCTCCGGCCGCCCCGCCGCGAGGCTGACCAAGCCGACCCCTGACCCCGGGCACATTCCGCGTTGCCGGATCATTGCCCACAATTGCCCGAAACATCGGACCCGGCTATTTTGATCGGCCCGTGCCGAATCCCGACTCGGCTGAATATTTCCGCAATCAATTTCCTGCTGGAGCGAATCAACCCAAGTGACGCCGACCGAGGTTCAGAACCTGCTTCAGCTCTGCCGCCAGGCCCCGACCCCCGTCGGCAGGCGATGGGCCGTGATGCAGTTGACCTGCATCGCGATCGTCTGGCTCACGCTGGCGATGATGGCCGTGATGATCATCGGCCAGTTCGCCGGCTGGTTTCATCCGGTCCACGGCATTGGCAAGCATCTGCTGCTGGGCCTGATCGGGGCATCGGTCGGTTTTCTGACCAATTACATCGCCATCCAGATGCTGTTTCAGCCCGAAGATGGCGGACAGAACCATTGGCTTCGGGTGCTGACGCTCGGCCTGTGGCGGCAGGGACTGGTTCCCCGCCGCCGCCGCGAGTTGGCGCGGCGGATCGGTGACCTGGTGGAAGCCGAGCTATTGACGCCGCGCAAGCTGGTGGATGAGCTTTCGCGGGTGATCGATGCCCTTCTGGCGGATGAAGCGTTCCGGACCGGCCTTCGCAAGGACATTGAAACCTTCCTCCGCCGCGCCCTGCCGGCGATCGTGGATCGGCTCACGCCGGAACTGATGGGCATGTTCTCGAAGGCATTGACCGAATCGCTCGATCAGAAAACCCTGGCCCGCTTTCTGGAATCGGTCATCGAACCCGAGGTCCGGGACAACCGCGAGGAGATCGCCGCGTTCCTGGCTCAACTGCTCCAGCGCCGCGCACCGGAAATCCGGCGGTTCGCCCAGCGACAGATCGAGAAGCGGGGATTCTGGGCGAAACTGGCGACGGGGATTCTGGAAACGGTGAACCTCATTGACTGGAACCGGCTTGAACGCACCATCGCCCAGGAGCTGGGCTCGCACGAGACGCGCGAGCAGATCAAGGCCCTGGTCATGAACGCCACGGAGAGTCTTCGCGATGAGATACGCGAAAACCCCAAGTTCACCGCGATGGTCGATCGGCTCCGCCCGCGGCTGGAGACCGAGGCCCGTGAGATGGTCGGTCGATTCCTGAGCCATCACCTGCCGGACGCGATCCAGAAACTGCTCAATTCCCAGACGTTCTGGGAGTGGTTCCAGGGTGAGGGGCTGACCGTCTTCCAGGAAGAGGTCCGATCATGGCTGGATACCCACGGCGTTGATCGGCTCGCGCCGCGGTTTGAGATCGGCCGACGGGTTGAGGAAGCGGTCAACGAGCTGGATATCCGGCAACTCAACGAGCAGGTCAACAAGGTGGCCGCCGACCAGTTGGGCGGCATTCAAGTGCTGGGTTTCGTGCTGGGCGGCATTCTGGGCCTGCTGGCGCCCCTGGCCCTGGGTTGAGCGGTGACCCCCGGCCCGCCCGGCATCGCCATTCACGTCGTGGTCGATGGCTCTTTCGCCGCGCCAAGCCGCTCATCGATCCACCTGAGCGTGGCATCGGCGGCGATCTCACTCTCAATGACCGGCAAGGCGCCCAGGATGGCCAGTTGCTCGGCCGCCTCGGCATCGAATGTCCGCAGCAGCACGGGCACATTGGCCTCCCATGTGAAGCGAAGGAGCCTTTCGTTGTCGCTGATTCGCCGCATGGTTGAGATGATCACCCTCGCCTGCCGCGCGCCGGCATCGCGCAAAACCATGTAATCGGCCCCATCTCCACGAATCGCCTCGACACCTTCACGCTTGAGCTGATCCACGATCCCCGGATCATCGTCCACGACCAGAACGCGCCGCCCGCTTTCTTTAAGCCTCGGGAGGACATGGCGCCCGTTGGACCCGCAACCCAGAAGGAGTATGTGATCGTGGGGGCGCTCGGACAGTCCGAAGGTCGGTCGATCGGGTGAACGCGAAAGCCGCAGGCGCATCAACTGCCACGTCAGCCGATCGGTGGCGTAGAACGGCGTCAACACCATCGTGACCACCGTCACCACGGCCATGATGTGGAACATCCGCTCATCGATGTGGCCTTGCGCTGTAGCCAGAAGCACGACGATCAGGGAGAACTCGCTGCATTGGGCCACCAGCAGACCACTCTCCGTGCCGACACGGCTGGAGAGCCCGATCCGACGGCTGACGGCGATCACCAGCGGCGGCGTGAGCACGATGACCATCACCGTCAGCAGCGCGGCCAACGCGAATTCATACGGGGTGAGCCAGACCAGGCTCGCTCCGAGGCTGACGAAAAACACCGCCTGAAAGAAATCCGCCAGTGAGTTGAGCTGCCCTCGAACCATGCCGTTGGACGGGAAACCCGAAAGCGATACCCCGGCCAGGAACGCGCCCACCACCAGCGGCAGGCCAAGCCAGACCGATGCGCCGATGAACGCGAACAGAATCGCCATCACCATCAGCAACAGGCTTTCCTCATCCAGGTCCAGCTTAACGATCAGCCACGGGGTGATCCATTTCTGACAAGCCACCGCCATCACGATCAACACCAGCGTCTTGCCCAGTCCCTCGCCAACCCCCAACAGCCCACCCTCAACCCCGCTGAGCCCACCAAGCGCCACCACCACCAGAATGTCCTGAAGCAACAGCACACCCAGCACCAGCCGCCCGAACGGCTCGAAGAACTGCTGCCGCGACCGCAACAGACTGACCACCACCAGGGTGGAACTGGCGGACAAGGCAAGCCCCATATACAGCGCTGTGCCCAGCTCATAACCCAGCAAAAGCACCACGCCCGCGCCGATCACGCCGATCAGAAGAAACTGAGCCAGCCCGACAATGCACGCCGCCCGCTTCTGCCTGCCCACACGACTTGGGTTCAACTCGGTCCCGGCGAAGAACACCAGAAACGCCAGACCCAGCATGAGCGCATCACGCAGGAGACCCTCATCCGGAAGTAGCCCGGTGCTCTTAAGCCCGATGCCGCCAACCAGCAGAAGCGGCACACCGGGAACCCGCAACCAACGCGCGGCGGCCAAACCGAGCGAAGCGGCAAGCATGATGTAGAGCACAGTAAGCATGGTTCAAACTCTGCCTGATCCCCCGCCCCCGGAAGTTTGTCCCCCGGAAGTCCGCCCCTGGAAGTTAGTCCCCGGGAGTTTGCCCTCGGAAAGTCTTCCACCGGAAACTTCACCCTCCGGCCCCATTCGACACGTTCAGGACGAGTCATCTCCTTTCTCGCCTTGCTCCCCTTGTTCGCCTTGTTCGCCCGTGGCGTCTGGCTCCTGGCCGATATCGCCGTTCGGCGCCGCGGCGGCCTGCTTTATGTATGGTTCCAGTTCTTTCTCAAGAAGCCGGAACGCCAGCCCCTTACCATCCATCAGAAAATCAGCGCCCAGCCTCTTGAGGTCCTCAACCACCGACCGATCAAACGCGTGGATCGCCACGGGCACACCGAACTCCTTGCACCGGTAGGCAAAGAGGTTGTTGGTATCCTCGATCTGCAAAGCGCTGATGCCCATCCTGGCCCTCGCCAGCCCCGCTTCTTCGACGACGGACAGGTAATCCACGTTGCCGACCATGGTCAGGCACGGCAACCGAGCCAGCTTCCGCGCATCGGTATCGATGGCCAGCACAAGATGGCCTTTCCGGTGCAGGTCCGATGCCAGCCGTCGCCCGAGCGGGTTCATGCCCACGACCACCACATGATTGGAAATCTCCTCGGATGGCTCCTCATCCTCGGTCTGGCGCGCCCTGAACATGCGCAGCAATCCGAGCCGACGACATATCCCATACAGGCCGTGGTTGTAGAGGATCATGTACGCCGAAACGCCGATGGTCACCACACCGACAACCATGACCAGCGATTCGATCTCGGGCAGGATCAGGCCCGTGGCCGTACCCATGGCCGCGAAGATGAAGGAAAACTCACTGATCTGCGCAACGGTCACACTGGTCAGGAAGCTGGTGCGTTCACCGTAGCCGCAGCGGGAGATGATCCAGATGAAGATGAAGGGATTGCCGATCAGAACGAACAGGGAAAGGACGATCGCGCTGAACCATTCATCGGTCACAGCGCTCAGGTCCATTCTCGCGCCCAGCGAGATGAAGAAGATGGCGATGAAGAAGTTCATCAATGGATGAACCCGCCTTCGAAGGTCGTCGGCGTTGGAAAGCTGGGCGAGGCTCAAACCCGCCAGGAAGGCTCCGATCTCCAGCGAAAGGCCCAGAATCTCGGCCGCCTCGACGAAGATGAAGCACCAGCACAACGCCCAGATGAAAAGCATCTGTGGCCAGGGGGCCGCCCAGCGGAACGGCCGCACCAGCAGATACCGCGACGAAAGCACCGCGACCAGCAGCAGGCCGCCCATGCCCACGAACGCGATCAGAAGGTCCAGCATCGTCTGGCTGATGCCCTGGGCCTCATCGGCGCGGCCGAGGCCGGCCAGGAAGGTGAGAATCACCACGACCACCAGGTCCTGAACCAGGAAAATGCCCACCGCGATCCGGCCGTACAGCGAATGAAGCTCTTTCTTCTGGTCCAGCAGCTTGACGACCACGACCGTACTTGAAAACGTCAGGGCAACGGCCAGGAAGATCGAATCCATGACCGCGAAGCCGAGCAGGATCGAGAGCACGAAGCCGCCCGCGGCCGTGAAGACCACCTGCCCGATGCCCGCCAACACGGCCACCCGCCCGACATCGCGGATGCGTTCAAGGCTCAGTTCCAGCCCGACGAGAAACAGAAGCAGCGCAATGCCCAGTTCGCTGACCAGGTCCAGCGTCGATTGTTCGGTATCCGGTCCCGGCTTTTCGAGGATGAGGATGCCCAGAAGCGGCCCCAGCGCCAGCCCCGCCAGAATGTAGACCACGATCGAGGGCATCCGGATCAGGCGCGCCAGCAGCACCATCACCGCCGCGCTGATGATCATGATCCCGAGGGCCTGAATGACTTCCTGTTCGCCCAAAAACCAACTCCTGATCGCTACCCGGTCATAAATTACTCGTTTTCACCGGTTCATGAAACCGCCCAGCGCCTCCGTGGCGATCCGATTCGACCATCGCCGGCTTCCGCTTGGCCGCGCCCGGCTGATCGCTTATCCTGCCGACCTGCCCAGACCTCTTGCATCCAGGAGTTCGCCATTGTCCCGTACGACCGTCGCCATCGAAAACGACCGATTTCTGATCAACGGCCGGCCCACCCTCGCCGGCCTTTCCTGGCGGGACATGCCGCTGGAAGGACTACTGCCCAACAGCCGGATGGTGCAGGCGATCTTTGATGATGCCAATCCCCAGACTCGAAACCGCTGGGATTATCCCGACGGCCCCTGGGATGCCCAACGCAATAGCCGCGAGTTTCTGGCCGCCATGCCCACCTACCGGGCTCACGGGCTTCTGGCCATGACGCTGAACCTTCAGGGCGGAAGCCCGAAGGGCTACAGCCAGGAGCAGCCGTGGTGCAACAATCCCTTCGATCCCGATGGAACGTTCGGCGATGTCGCCCAGCCGTACCTGGAACGCCTCGGGCGGATCCTGGACCTGGCCGACGAGTTGGGGATGGTGATCATCCTGGGGATTTTCTACTTCGGCCAGGACCATCGGCTTGAAGACGATGCGGCCGTCCGCCGCGCCGTGGACCAGACGGTGGACTGGCTGATCCAGCGGGGTGACCGGCACGTGATGATCGAGGTGGGCAATGAGGTGGATAACGCCAAGTACACGCGCGATGCGATCCGGCGGGATGCCTGCCACGAACTGATCGAGCAGGTCAAGGAGCGCTCACGCGGGAAGCTGGACACCCCCGCCGGACGGCTGCTGGTCTCCACCAGCCTGTGCGGCAATAAGGTTCCGCCCGATCGCTACGCCCAGTGCTGCGATTTCCTGCTGCTGCATGGAAATGGTGTGAGTGATCCCGACCGCATCCGGGAGATGGTCGACCAGACCCGCGCCCTTCCATCCTTTGGCGGGCAGCCGGTGGTGTTCAATGAAGATGACCACTTCGAGTTCGACCAGCCGGACAACAACTTCATCGCCGCGACCAGCCGTCATGCCAGTTGGGGATATTTCGATTATCGAATGGAAGGTGAGGGATTCAGCGAGGGATACCAGAGCGTACCCGTCGATTGGACCATCGGCTCCGACCGTAAGCGGGGATTTTTCGGCCTTCTGGCCGGGATGAGCCGGGTCGATCCAGCCAAGCGGTAGGCTGAAATCAACCTCAAGCCGCACCAACCCACCGAGCAGACCCGGAGACATGAACCATGCTCAACAACCTGCCCGAACTTCCTGAGCCGTACGCCGGACACTTTGCTCCGCTTCTTGAAGCGCTGCCCCTTGAGAAGGCCATGGAAAACCTGGTGGTCCAACGCTCCTCTGTTCCAGAATCGATCCGGTCCAAGGCCGCGGCGGTCATCGAGCAGATCACCGATCCCAAGGCCGCGTCCCTGGTGACGGCGGCCGCATGGCTTTACGTGGATGAGTTGGACCTGAGCCATCGCGCAAGCCAATCGATCGACACGCCCACCGGCAGCTATTGGCACGGCATCATGCATCGTCGCGAGGGCGATTTCTCCAACAGCCATTACTGGTTCAATCGCGTCGGCCGCGGTCACCCGGTCTTTGATCAGGTTGGCCACGGCTACGAGCCCCACGCCATGATCGACCAGGCCGAGGCGGCTCACGGCGGGCGCGGCGACAAGTCGCGCCTGGCCGACCTGCAACGCCGCGAGTGGTGGCTGCTGCTGGTTCACTCGCTGAGTGAACAATAGCCGCCCGCCTGAGGTACGCATCTCCGGCCCGCCGGGGTGGCGGGCCGTCAGCGACCGGAACGTTCACTGTATCTCTGGACGAACGCCTCATACTGCTCGGGCGTGTCGATGCCATCGAAGGCTTTTTCGACCTGAACCACGCCGATCGCCAGTCCGTGTTCGATGATGCGCAACTGCTCCAGTTGTTCGGTCCGTTCCAGCGGCGTGGGCGGGAGTTGAATATACCGCTGGAGAAAATCCCGGCGATAGGCGTAGAGCCCCAGGTGCCGGAGCCGATTTGCGCCCGAATCATCGCGGTCGAACGGGATCGCCGCCCTGCTGAAATAGATGGCCCGGCCGTGTTGATCCACGACCACCTTGACGATGTTGGGATTCGCGGCCTGGTGCGGATCCGTGATCGGAGCGCAGAGCGTGAACACCACCCGATCCGACTTTCGCCGGAGTGCTTCGGTCATCCCATGGATCAACCGGTCGATATCTTCCGGATCAACCTCCGGCTCATCACCCTGAACGTTGATGATGATCGGCAAGGCATCAGGATCGATGCCGCATTCCCGGGCACGTTGCGGAGCGACAGCGTCCAATCCGCATGCGACTTCGGCGATTCGGCTGCTGCCGTTGGGATGATCCGGCCGGGTCATCACGCCCCTGCCGCCGGCGGACTGAACGGCTTCCAGGATTCGCAGGTCATCGGTGGCGACAAGGACATCGGTCAGCAGCCTGGCGCGGCGGACCTGCTCGAGCACGTGCATGATCAACGCCTTGCCCGTCCGGCTGAGCAAGGGCTTACCCGGCAGGCGCGTCGAGGCCATCCGGGCGGGAATCACGGCGATCGCGGGCACGGGAGATGTTGCGTCGGACTCAGGCGGCAAGGGGCGACTCCGAACTGAACCGCCGGCGACTCAGGCCGGATCGGCCGACGACTCCAGCTCCTGAACGAGCTTTCGCACCTCATCGAGCCGTTGGCGGATATCGCGGAAGTTGATATTGGCCTGAAGAATCTCGGATGCGATCTTCTGGGCCTCCCTGGCATGCTCGATCTTCCGGTCACGGCGGGCCAGCTTATCGAGCGTGTCCATCTGCTCGTAGCGAAGCTCCAGCGCCAGTTTGTCTCCGGTTGAATCGTGCAGCTTGACCGCTTCGCTGAACGTGCTGACCGCCTCGTCCATCCAGTCCTTGGCGACATAACACCGGCCGAGGTAGAGCAGTGATGAAGCACGATGCTTGGGATCATGGCGCGCCTGCTGAAACTCGGCTATGGCTTCGTCGTACTTCCGCACCGCATGGAGCCGTCGCCCGTATTGATAGCGAAGGCCCATGTCGGTCGGGTAGTTCTTGACCCGCTCTTCGTACTCGCCCAACTCGAACTTGACCTGGTGAACGGCCAGGTCCTGGACCTTCTGCTTGATCTTCTGGTTCTGCGGATCCTTCTCCAGCATGGTCTTGAGTTTGCGAAGCTCGCGATTGAACTGACCCATTCGGATATCGCCGATGCGCACCTTGAAGCGATACTGGCCGGAGGTCTGCCAGAGTTCGTTGAGCAGGCGGATGGCCTCGGTCTCGGATTCGAAATCCCCCTTGTCCACCAGGGCCTGCACCAGGCGTTGGACGCGGTCCGGGTCGTTGGGGTCTTCCTCATACTCAGCGCGGCGGCGCTGGATCACCTCATCCTTGACCGACGCCGACTTGATGGTCGAATCACGCTGCTCCAGATCACGCTGACGTTCCGTATCTCGAATCGACGCCCGCGCGCCCTCTTCATAACGCCCCGCCTTCATGCTCAGCATCGCCTGCAGATCCTTGAGCTTTCGAAGCAACTCTGAATCGTTCTCGGCGAACTGTAACGCCCGCCGGCACGCCTCGACGGCCTTATCGTAGATTTCGATCCGTTCGAACAAGTCCATCAGCCGGACAAAAACCGACTTGCTCCCCTTCTTGGGCTGGACGGCCAGGTCCATGGCGATGCCACCGACCCAGTGGGCGACCTCTCCCATATGAAGCTCATCGTGGGTTTCGTTCAACTGGACGCAATAATCCATGATCGATAACGCGAACTGGAGATTCACCGGATCCTTGGCCCAGAGCATCTCCGAGTGCAAAAGCTTATCCATGGGCGTCCGGCCGCCACTGGAGAGCTTCTCGGTGAAGCCCGGCGGTTTGCCCCCGGCGACTTTCCGCTTCAGGGCGACGTTGTGCAAAGCCTCGTGAACACCGAGGTTGTCCAGATCGTGACGCAGACCGTTGATGTAACACTCGATGGCATAGTCGTAATTGCGGGTATCGGCGACGGTCTTGGCCCGTTCAAACCATGGACGAGCCTTCCGCGGATCGTGCCGGATCGGCGCATCCTCGGACTTATCTTCCGACTTGTTCTTGCCAAAGAGTCCAAATGCCATCAGGAAGACGCCCAGGTGTGGCTTGATAACGGTCGAAGCGACCGGTAAGCCGCCATTCAATGGTAAGGCCGAGCAACCGACTGTCAAACACCAGGTTGCCTGGAAACCCAACCTGCCGTAACCTGCGACGGTCAAGATGGGTTAACCGCCCGGGTTCGGTGATTCCCCCCGCTTGGCCTTTTTCCCAAAGACCCATGAGTGACACCCTGCTGATACATGGCGCCGCCGGTCGAATGGGCCGACGGCTGATTGCACTGGCGAGTGAGGATCCCGGTTGGCGGCTCGCCGCCGCGGTCGATTCTCCAAACGCCGCGACGATCGGAGAAGATGCCGGAACCATCGCCGGAATCGGCCCACTGGCTGTTCCGCTGTCTGATCGACTGCCGCGCATACCTCCGCCGGCGGTGGTGATCGATTTTTCCCTCCCCGGGGCACTGGGCGGGGTGCTTGAGACCGCTGTCCAGTTCGGCTACGCGCTGGTGATCGGCACCACCGGTCTGGATGAAGCCCAGCATGCCGAGATTGACCGGGCCGCGAGTCGTATTCCCGTGCTCCAGGCACCCAATATGAGCGTCGGGGTCAATGTCATGATCGAAGCGGTGTCGAGACTGGCCCGCCAGTTGGGACCGGAGTTCGATATCGAGGTGATCGAAGCCCATCACCGGTTCAAGCAGGATGCCCCGTCCGGCACCGCCGAGGCGCTGGCCAATGCCCTCTGCCGCGCGATCCAGGCCGACCCGGCAACAACGCTCGTACACGGCCGCCACGGGGTTGCCCCCAGGCGGAAGGGGGAAATCGGTGTCCACGCGGTGCGCGGCGGCGACATCGCCGGAAAGCACACCGTCAGCTTCGCCACCCTCGGCGAAGAGTTACAGGTGATTCACCAGGCCTCCAATCGAGACCTTTTTGCGCGAGGAGCGCTCCTGGCCGCACGCTGGCTGATCAGGAAGCCTGCCGGACGCTACGCCATGGCGCAGGTTCTGGGATTGGATAGCGCCTGACAGGCGGGCCGGGCCATCGCCCGGCGAATTGGTCGCATCCGCAGGGACAAGCCCGGGTGCCAAAACATTTCAATCTTCTGATCTTGGGCCGTTCCCGCCATCCCCCGGTTTACAGCCCACTGACTTGCCGCGCCCCGTTTGCCCGGCCTGCCCGGTATTGCTCCTGCCATCCCGTTCCGAGGCATCACTCAAGCCCGGGCATTGGCGGGCTCGATAAAATCGGCTAGGATATGCAAACTGCGTGCCACGGTGGCACCGCAGGCGTCAACAACGGGCAACTCGAGTGCATCATGAGAATCGACGCTGGACAACACATGCGGATCGAGCAGCGGATGAAGCTGACGCCGCGGATGATCCAGTCGATGGAAATCCTGCAATTACCGTTGGTTGCGCTCGAAGAACGGCTGGAGCAGGAGCTGAGCAACAATCCCACGCTCGAGCTTCGCGAGCCGACGGACGCCGACCGGCAGAAGCTGCGCGAGGAGCTTGAACAGTCCCAACGCGACGATCGCGAGGGGGAGCGCGAGCTGCGGGTGGATGGTGACCCGGCCGGGAGCCATTCGGGCGAGGATTTCGAGCGTCTGAACAACCTCGCCGAGGACTATGGCGAAACCTGGAGCGGGAACACGCTTGAGAGCGACTCGTACCGACCGTCCATCCCCCGCTCGGATGGCGAGCGTGATGCGAAGATGGATGCGATGGCCAACACCGCCGCGCGGGGCCAGAGCCTGTCCGAGCAGCTTCAGGACCAGTGGCACCTGTTTGATTTCGAATCCCGGATCATGGAAGCGGGCGATTTTCTGATCGGCCTCATCGATGCCGATGGTTACCTGCGGCTCAGTCGTGAAGAGATACTGGCCCAGTCACCGCCGGGCATCGACGCTCAGGACATCGATCAGGCGCTGCCCCTGCTCAAGGCCTCGCTCGAGCCGCCGGGGCTCGGGGCGTTTGACCTGCGTGAATGCCTGCTGTTGCAGATCCAGGCCACGGAGCGGCAGATCAAGGCGTCCAACGGGCGGAGCGAGGCGATCAAGACCCTGGCTCTGGAGCGAAAGCTGGTGGAGGATCATCTCAAGGACATTGAGGTCAACCGGCTGCCTCGAATCGCCAAGGTACTGAACGTGGGCATCGACGAGGTTCAGGAAGCGATCGCCGGACTCCGACGATTTCACCCTCGGCCCGGGCGGATTCTGGCCGGAGACACGCCGCCGGCGATCCGACCCGATGCCATTGTCGAATTTGACGAGGTCAACGACTGCTACACCGCGCGCCTGACCAACGATCGCTTCACCTCCGTGATGATCAACCCGCGCTACGCCAGGATGGCGAGGAATCCGGGTGTTGACAAGAAGACGCGCGAGTTCATCAGTGAGAACCTGCGCTCGGCCAAGTGGTTTCTTGAAGCGATCGACCAGCGCAACAGCACGCTGCTGCGCGTGATCGCGGTGGTGCTCAACGCCCAGCGCGAGTTCTTCGATTACGGCCCCCAGCATCTCCGGCCCCTGCCGATGACTTCGGTGGCCGATCAGCTTGGCATCCATGTGGCCACGGTCAGTCGCGCGGTCAGTGAGAAATACCTCGAAACGCCGCGCGGCAACTTCCCGTTGCGCATGTTCTTCAGTGGCGGAACCGAAACCGAGAGCGGCGAAGCGATGAGCTGGACCGCCGTTCAGGCCAAACTCCAGGAGATCATCGACGCCGAGGACAAGAGCAATCCGCTCAACGACGATGAACTGGTCGAAAAGCTCCAGGCCAAGGGCATCGAGATCGCCCGCCGGACCGTGGCCAAGTATCGCAAGCAACTCAACATCCCCCCGGCGCGGCAACGCAAGCAATACTGAGCCCGGACCAGGTCGCCGCGCGGACCGATGCGCCGGCCGGGCGCTCAGCGCGCCTCGATTCCAATCAATCGTTCGGCAATCTGCACGGCGTTGAGCGCAGCGCCCTTGCGGAGTTGGTCGCCGCACACGAACAGGTCCATACCACTGCCAATCGGTTCCTGACTGATGTCACACCGCAGACGGCCGATAAGGATGTCATCGCCGTGCGCGGCATCCAGCGGCGTCGGGAACCGGTTGTTGGCCCGGTCATCGAGCAAGCGGACACCCGGCGCTTTTTCAAGAAGCTCGCGAGCCCGGTCTTCATTCAGAGGTCGCTCGAACGTCAGGTTGATGGATTCAGCATGGGCGCGCATCACGGGAACCCGGATGCACGTCGCGGTGATGCGTGTGCGGTTCGCCCCTTCCTGGCCCCATATCTTGTGCGTTTCTTTGACCATCTTCATCTCTTCGGTGTTGTAGCCG
Source organism: Phycisphaeraceae bacterium (assembly GCA_020831765.1). GTDB lineage: Bacteria > Planctomycetota > Phycisphaerae > Phycisphaerales > Phycisphaeraceae > JAFIFY01. Next base: position 23,209 of record JAFIFY010000160.1, read on the forward strand.
TTGGCCCCGATCTCGGTGTTGTGGCTGAAGAGATTGAAGGCGTACTGTTGCTTGAAGATTGAGCACGTCGGCGGCTTGCCGTCGAGCACTTCGCGGGTCTGGGTCTCGAGTTCGGCCATCGCCGCGGCCCCGGCGCCGCTGGCGGCCTGATAGGTCGAGACCACCATCCTCCGTACATTCGCTTCGCGGTGCAGCGGCGTCACCGCCAGAAGCATGATGATCGTCGAGCAGTTCGGATTCGCGATGATGCCGCCGCAGCCCGGGCGAATATGGCTCATGGCATCGGCGTTGACCTCCGGCACCACCAGCGGCACCTCATCGGACATGCGAAATGCCGATGAGTTGTCCACGACCGTGGCCCCCTGTTCCGAAGCGATTGGCGCAAAACGTGTGCTGATCGAGCCGCCGGCGCTGAACAGGGCCAGCTCAACATCATCAAAACTCCTGTCGGTCAGGGCCTCGACGGTGTACTCACGACCGTTGTACGGAATCGCGCGGCCGGCGCTACGCTCGCTGGCCAGCAACTTCAGGCGGCCCACGGGGAACCGCCGCTGCTCGAGGACGGCCAGAAACTCGTGACCGACCGCGCCGGTCACGCCAACAATGGCAACATGGGGTGCGGACTCTTTCATGGCAATGGCTCCAATCCGCCCAACCGGATTCACCCGCTTCAACGCGGCATCTTCCGGCACGGATCGCCTCCCGGGCATCACGGGGCGTCTCCAGGCAAGTCGGCAGGGCCGTTTACAGGGCAGGCGGCACGGCGGGGGTTTCTCCATGCCGCGGGGTTCACGGGGGTCAGGCCGACGGGCGGGCAAAGTCCGAGAGTATAACCCGTCGGCGATCCCACTCCTGGCGCTACGGTATCCCGGAGGGACTTGCGGTTAATCCGGCTGACGCTCAAGAAACGCCGCGTAGGCCAGAAGCAGTTCGATATGAATCGCGGTGTGGTCCATCCGCATGGCGAATTGGTCCAGGGCATCGCGGACGCCGCCCAGGGCACGCTCGGGCTCGGGCAGAAGCATCGCCAGTTCCGGCCCGATCTGCATCCCGAGGCTGAATGCAACCGCTTCATGGATTGCCCCCCGAAGCGTTGCCAGACGTTCCTGCCGGTCGGCCGGCAACCCCCGGGCGAGGGCTTCTTCCAGTTCGATCAGCGCAAGAGCCCTTCGCGCGTTCGGTTCCCCGCGAGGCGGCTGGGCCAGCGCCCCGGCCAGATCGGGCACATCCGAGTGCCGCAGCCGTTCCATCATGATCGCATTGCCCAGATAGGCCGCGCGCCGGAGAAAATCATTGTTCGGCTCGATGGCATGAGACGCCAGCAGAGCCCGCATCTGAACCTCATCGCGCGGGATCGTATCCAGTGGGAGCGGTCTGCCGTCCCGCGAATCCCGAACCTCGACCAGGTAACGCAGTACACGTTCCGCGGCCTGCCGCCAGCGCTCCTGTCCATCGACCCGGTAGAGCGCCAGCCAAGCCAGCGCCGCGGCCGAGGGCTCGGACACACCGACGAACTCCCGATCCACCTGCCGCGTCGTCGCCGACTGGCGCATCATCAGAAACCGGCCATCCGGCCCCAGAATCGCCAGCATCCAACCGGCCAGCTTCTGGGCATCTTCCAGAATCTCCCGCTCGGGCCGGTCGGTCACCTGAAGAAAACCAGCCAGTGCCGAGAGAGCCCGGGCATTGGCGCCAAGGTGAACCCAGCCATCTTCCTCCACGGCACCCAGAATCTGATCACGATGCTGCATCCGCCGAATCCGGGCCCGGATCGGCTCGACCATTCGACGCGCCACCTGGGGATCACCAGCGCCTCGGGTCAATCGCTGATGCATCACCACACCAAGCAGCGCCGCGGCCTGGCGTTCCACGATCGCGCCCGGCGCGCGTTCAGCCTCGTCGGCCAGATACAGATTCGGCACGCGCCCACCGCTATCGACCATGCCGCGCAGGTACTGCCCGGCCATCCGGGCCTGATTCAACACCGTTTCACGATCGGGCCGATCCCAGACGCGATGCCCGCGAAAGAGCGGATAGGAGCCATGCTGATCGGCGAAGAATCCATGCGTGGAAAAGAAGATGAGTCGTCGCTCATCGAGGGTTGAAATGGAAACCGGCTGGCTGGGAACCGGGCGACGCCTGCCCAGATATCTCGTCATGCGGCTCAGTTCGATCGCCCCGCCCGGGGCCACCAGATGCCGCGCCATCAGTTCATCCGGGAGAAAAGCCAGTCCGCTTTCCTGCTCGAAGGCGATGCCCACAAACGACCGATCAATCGTCAGCATGGCCTGCATGGGCACTCGGCGCGGCTCGGTCACCTGATGGACCAGGTCCACCCGAACCCAGCGCGGCGGCGGGTCGAGAAACCCGGGAATGGCGCGAAGCTCAACCAGCGCCTGCTCCAGGGCCGCGACCACGCCCCTGCCTCGCCCCATCGCCACCGCCACCTCATCGCCACCATGAGCCGCGCTGACAAAAGCGATGCGCGGCTCTCGATCCTCCTGAGCCCAGCGCGGCAATTCGGGCCTCGATCCCGTATCAGCCAGAAGTCGAGTCGCCACCCAATCCACCAGAACGGTGTCCCGCGATCGCTCATCGCCCACCCGCATAAGCGGCTCGACCGATTCCAGCCGATCGAACCAGAACGCATCGGCATCACGTGCCGAATCCGCCAGCGCCGGGACAGACGCCGCCAAGGGCAACAGCACGACCACCCAGAGGAAGCACAGTCGCATGGATGCCCCCTCCAGCGAAACAACCGGCAACAATTTTCGGTGCGGCATGCTGTTAGCGTACGCCATCGCCGCCCGGTTTCAACTCACCCCCGGAGGAATCGCAAAGCCGGCGGATTCGGGGGGCGGGCCGATCAAGTGACCAAACGCTCGATAAATCGTGAGAAACGTGTGAATCCGCGGTGGTGTATTGAGCCCGGCGAGCCCGGTCGATATAAGATTCAGCATCTACCGCGATTCACTGGCCCTCGGGCAACCACCGGCGTCAGGACCGCCTAAAAAAATTTGGGCCATTGCGGGCAAGGAAGCCTCGATCGCAAGGAGACTCTCCACGGTCAGATCAGTGCGGTCAGCCCAAAGTACCGGCCCGGAAAGACAAGGATGCAGAACCATGATTGATCAGATCCCAACCCAAACCTCGCCCCAGCTTTCCGAAGCGGAATGGGCGCTGGTACTTGAACTGTTGCGCCGGGAACGAAGCCGACTGCCTGGCCTTTCCGAACACCAGTCGAATGCGTGCCATTCAGGCGGTCGGCCATCGGGCATGCCGCCGGCCGATCACTTTGAACGCCTTAGCATGGTGGACCGGATCATCGGCAAGGTGCAGGAATCAGCAATCGCCTGAACTCCGTAAACCCCTTGGCGCTCATCAAGCGGCGAAGCTCAAGGTTGGATCGTTGGGCGGCGGTTCTCGTGCAGATTGTGCAGGCCTCTATCCTTCGGGCATTTCGATGATGCGTATCACGACCGGGTCGCCATCGATCAGTTCCGTTCGGCTCAGTTGAGCCAGCGATTGATCCAGGTCGCCCCGGCGTGCTTCGTGTGTCGTCAGAACCAGTGGTACGAATCGGTCGGCCATGCGCTCATGCTGAATCACGCCCGAGACGCTGATGTCGGCCTTACCCAGAGCCGAGGTGATGGCCGCCAGCACGCCGGGCCGATCCATGGCGTGAAACCGGAGGTAGTATCGAGCCCGAACTTCGGCCGGATCGGCGGTCTGGACTGGCGACTGAAGGTCCGGCCAGAGCCTGAGCCGCTCGAACGCCAGCGGATACCAGCCGGCAGCCACGTTGATCAGATCACTCACCACAGCGCTGGCCGTCGGCACTCCGCCAGCGCCCCGACCGTAATACAGCGTGTGCCCCACCGCATCGCCGAAGATGGATGCGGCATTGAATGAGCCATCCACTTGCGCCAGTTGATCCTCGCGATGCACCAGGCACGGCTCGACGCTCAGGTGCAGTTTGCCGGGCTGTTGATCCGTCCGGCCATTGGACCACTCAGCGATTCCCAACAGCTTGATCCGATACCCCATCTCCGCCGCCAGCCGGATGTCTTCCAGGGCGATCTGCTGGATGCCGGTGCAGGCGATCTGTTTGTCGGTGATCCGCAGGCCGAACGCCAGCGAAGCCAGCAGCGCCAGCTTGTGGGCGGTGTCCACACCGGAGACATCCAGCGTCGGATCGGCCTCGGCGTAACCGGCCCGTTGCGCTTCGACAATGGCCTGGTCATACCCCTGCCCCTGATCGCCCATCCGGCTGAGCACGTAATTGCAGGTACCGTTGAGGATGCCGTACAGGGCCAGCGTGCGATTGGCCATGAGGCCGAAGTTCACCGCCGTGATCAGCGGGATGCCGCCGCCCACGGAAGCCTCAAACCCGATGCTCGCTCCATGCTGGTGCGCCAGGGAAAAAAGCTCGGGCCCTTCGGCGGCCAGCAGAGCCTTATTGGCGGTCACCACGTGCTTGCCCATCGAAAGCGCCCGACGGACATGATCGCTCACCTCACCGCAACCGCCGGCCACCTCGGCCACGATGCCCATATCCGGGGTGGCAAAGAACGCATCCGGATCGGAAGTGAGCAGATTGCCCGGCACCGACGAGCCACGATCCCTGTTGGATGCATCACGCACCAGGATCGAGCGTATTTCCAGGGATCGGCCCAGACGCGCGGCCAGAAGCTCACTCTTGGACGCCAGCAGTTCCACCACGCCGCGTCCGACCGTGCCGCAGCCGATCAGCCCGATCCCGATGGGTTCCCTGGTCATGAATATCTCCAGCCTGAATCCGGCAAAGCCCGGCAGGATACCAACCCATGAGCCCGTCGAGCAATTCCCCGATCGCCTACCAAAAATGATCGACCACACGCCCGTCCATCTCCAGAGCCGAACGGTGGTTTTAAGCCCCGCGGCGGGTCCGGCTGCCCCGGTTAGCGCCGGATCATTCAACGCCCCAACAGCCCGGGAGCTAACATGATCCGGTAATCGCTTGCGGAATCAGCGCCGGCTGATCGGCCTGACGCCCGGTCCGGCTTGCTGACGGATGATGCGTCCGGGCCACACCGGATGGACTGCCCGCCGAAAACATCGTTACCCAGGAAACAAAACAACATGAAGCAACTCCGAATCGGATCAACAGTGGCGTTACTGGGCGTGATCGTCCTGGGTTGCGGGGCCGTTGCGCGATCGGCCGGCGATACGCTGAGGCCGGGCGGTGATGAGAAATCGACCGACGCCGCCGACCTGAGGATTGACCGATCCGACGTCGTTGCGCTCAACCGGCGGCTGGGCCGGGGCATCAACATGGGCAACATGTTTGAAGCGCCGGACGAGCGGGCTTGGAACAACCCGTATCAGACCGGGTATTTCAAAAAGATCGCTGAGCTCGGCTTTACGCACGTTCGCCTTCCCGTGCGCTGGGAGCCGGAAGCCCGGAGCATGGTCCAGCCACCCTACACCATCCGGCCCGAATTCCTTCGCCGGATTCAACAGGTCATCGATGAAGCGCTTGAAGAAGGGTTGATGGTGGTCCTGAACATGCATCATCACGAGGCGCTGTTCGCTGATCCCCGGGGCCAGAAGGATCGATTTCTGGGCCAATGGCGTCAGATCGCCGCGCATTTCAAGGACTATCCTGACACGCTGATCTTCGAGCTCCTGAACGAGCCCCACGGCGAGCTGACCCCCGAACGTTGGAATGACCTTCTGGTCGCCGGCCTTCGGGTGATTCGCCAGTCGAACCCGAGACGCGCGGTGATGATCGGAACGGCCGAATGGGGCGGGCTTTCCGCACTTGCCAAGCTGAAGATTCCCGACGATCCCAACATCATCATCACCGTCCATTACTACGGCCCCTTCGCCTTCACGCATCAGGGCGCCAGTTGGGTCGGGCCCGGCAGCGAGCGTTGGCTGGGCACCCGGTGGCTGGACACCGAAGCCGAACGTCAGGCGATTCGAACCGCCTTTGCGCCCGCTGTGCAAATGCGCGATCGACTGGGTATTCCGATTCACCTGGGCGAGTTCGGCGCTTACAGCCGCGCGGATATGGATTCGCGCGTGCGTTGGACGCGGTTTGTGGCTCGATTGGCCGAAGAACATGGGTTCAGTTGGGCTTATTGGGAGTTCAGCGCCGGCTTTGGCATCTACGACCGGGAAGAACGCACCATGCGCCAGCCACTGGTCAATGCCCTGCTCCACGATCGGCTGCCACCGGCGACACCGGTAAAGGCGATTGCGATCTGGTCGGATGGCTTCGGCGACGGGCCTGCCGGCTGGTCGCTGACCCGGCATCGGGAGGCGCGGGCCGATGCCACGATCGCATGCGGTGAGGTTCAGATTGAGATTCAACACGGTGGCACGGAGCGCTGGCATGTACAGTGGAGCAAGCCGGACGTCAGGCTTGAAAAGGGTAAGCGGTATCGCGTGACGTTCAGAATGGCATCCCCGGCGCCTCGGACAATTCAGGCCTACGCCGGGCGGGCATCAGAACCATGGACAGCGTACAGCGCTCATGAGTCGTTCACCCTGGACGATAAGCTCACGGAGCACGCCTTCCTCTTCACCATGACGGCCGAGACCGACTCCCGGGCTCGGATCGTCTTCGACATCGCCGGTGCACCGGGAAGCATCCGACTCGATCAAGTCCGGCTGGAAGAACTACAGGTCAACCCCGACGACGTCCCAAGGCCGTAAACGGCGCGGCGATGTCGTGGCAGCCTATCTCCGTGCCTTCTACGAACCGCACCGTGGATGATGATCCGACGGCGCATGATCGCCAGGCAAACGAACCTCACCGGCGACGACGCAACAAAGTTGCCGCGGCCAGGATCATGACGGTTAGTGAAGCCGGTTCGGGCACGGACATCGCCGCCACCGCGCCGGGGTGATTTCCGAACAGGCCGAACGCATCACGAAGCCCGACGCGGCCATCCCAGGTGAAATCGCCATCCGACCAGATCGCCCCCTGCATGCCGAGATTGGCCTGGACGATCGCAAGGTCGGCATCATCAACGCTTCCATCCTGGTTCGCATCGCCGGCGTAATTGGCCGGGTTGACCATCGTCAGCGCAAAGGCCTCGGTCCGACCGACGGGCAGAGGGAAGCCCACCGCGTGAAACTGGACAATGGCCGAGCCGACGATCTTAATGGTGCCATCCGGGTTGTTGATCACATCGGTGGCGTCGGAGAGAAATCTCCCGGTCAGATCGAAGCCGGCGTCGGAGACAATCTGGTTGAGATCCTGCATCTGCCCGGTTCGCTCATCCCAGATGAACGCGGCGGGAACGTTGGTGGAACCGGGATTGCCATTGAAGACATAGTTGTACTGGTACAAGGCCGAGCCAACGACCACGCGTCCATACGTATCCACGCCTAGGCCCTCTCCTTCATTGTTCCCCGCCGGATTGCCCGGCAGGGTTCCGAGCAGTTGCCGCGACGTCACCACATACCGGACCGCCGCGCCACGGCTGTCGGCTCCGGAAGCGCCGGATTCCCACGCCCCGGCGGCCGTCACCTGGCCATCGTCGCTGATCGCATTGGCCCAGCTTCGCGGCCCGAGGCTCGACCAGAGCGTCTGGTCACTGGAGGGCGTGCGGCGAAAGCCGATCGTACCCGCCGGTCCCTGCTTGTAGCCCACGATGATGTCGCCGTCGGCCGAGACGCCGGTTGCCGGGAGGTCGAACAGATGCTCCGGGTAACTCCGAATCGGTGGCGTGCCGGATACTGAAAGGAGCGTCGCCTCGGTCGATCCCTCCCACTTGACGGCACGTTGCCAGTTGTTCAGGTCCCATGAATCGGGATCGTAAGTCGGATGATTGTCACTTGGATCGGGGAACGGGTTCACCAGGGTACTCGCCCCGCCGACGATCACGGAGCCATCGGCAGATACGCCATAGGCGTTGGACCAACCGCTTCCGCCCAGGCCGCTCAGCGCGGTCAATGATCCGTTGCTCCATTTGGCCGCCGTATCCCAAAGGTGAAAGCTTTCGCTTCTGGCTTGGTAGGTTCCGGTTGACCCCACAATGATCGAGCCATCAGCGGATACGCCCCGCGCAATGCCCGGGCCAAGCAGGTTCACCGTGTAGCCGCTGGAAACATCCCAATAAACCGCCTTGGACGCCGCGCCGCCGGCCCCGCTGCGGTCGGAATGGGTTCCACTGAAACCGACGATGGTCGAGCCATCCGCCGAAATCGCATACGCCTTGCTTGCCGCATCGCCGGTTAGAAATCCCAGGGGCAGAAAGGTGGGGTCGGGCGCGGCGGCATGCATCGCGGCATTCCCACCAACTCCCAACGCGAAAAACCCTGTCACGACGGCAACCACAACACCTCGACGCATACCAACTCCTCCGATGACCATCGCCCAGATACTTGCGTGCATGTGGACAGACAACACAGTCGGCGAGGAAACCGCACTTCAAATCCGCGAAATCTATTATCAGATTATGCGCTCTGTTTCGTGGTGATGCAAGCATGGGACAAGGATTCGCCATCAAAAAGGATTGGCGACTGGGTGCGCCACTGCCTGTTCGCATCGATGGTGCGGTCCGCCTCACATTCGCAGCCAAGGCCAAGGCCACGCAATTGATTCTGGGAAACAAGCCGATCGAAGAATTGCTGGCGGGCAATCACAGTCCGCAGGATTGGCGTGTCCTTGCCGACACATTCGGCCACGTCACCTTCAGATTTGATCCCGATGAGGGGCGGTTTGTTTTCGATCCGCGACACTCGACCATCCCGCGGAATGTCGCGGATTTCGAACTGAGTCGCCCGTAGGTTTGAATCGACCGTCGTGCCACGATGCGTTCAACGGTCCAAACGAGTGCTCGAAGGCGACCTCGCCCTTACCCTTCTGGCCCCCACCCTCCGCCGCCGGGCGTCAAGATGGTCAGAATCTGGCCCGGCTTGATGTCGCACTGCGCCAGGGGAGGAAGTATCTCCTCCCTGGCCTTGCCGCCGTCGGCGGACGGGGTCGTGAGAATGTTCCTTCCGGCCATGCCCGGCGAGCCCCCCTCCCTGCCATACGGTTGACACATCCGCCGCTGGGTCAAGAGTGAAAGGCTGACCGGAGCGAGGAACTCGATCGCGCGCTCGATTCCATCGCCGCCGCGCCACCGTCCATGGCCCCCGCTGCCCCGGCGAATGGCGAAACGGATCAGTCGCACGGGATACCGGCGCTCCAGGATTTCCACATCGGTAATGCGGGTGTTGGTCATGTGACTGTGTACCGCATCAGCCCCCGCAAAACCGTCGCCAGCGCCCGTCCCGCCTCCGATCGTCTCGTAATAGCCGAATGTCTCATCGCCGAACACCAGGTTGTTCATGGTCCCCTGGCTCGCCGCCACCGTGCCCAAAGCGCCGAAGATCACGTCCACCACGCGCTGGGAAATCTCGACATTGCCGCCAACAACCGCGGCGCAATCCCCGGGGTCCCGGCGACTGGGCGGATTGAGCAGGCCCTCGGGAACCACCAGGTCCACCGCCGCCAGCGCACCGGCGTTGAGCGGAATCTCCTCGGCGACCAGGCACCGAAGACAGTAGAGCACCGCACTGCGGACCACGGCGAGGTTGGCATTGAGGCTGTCGGGCCGGACCGGCGCGCTGCCGGTAAAGTCGATGGTCATTCGTCCATCATCGATCTTGAGCGTGGCGACGATCGGGTCGCCGTCGTCAAGCTGGTCGGTGTGCGTGTAGACCCCTTCGGCCAGTCGACGAATCGCCGCGCGCGTCTTTTCCTCCGCGGCATCGCGGATGTGGGCCATGAAGGCCTCGATCACCGGCCAGCCCTCCTGCTCGATAACGGCCAGAAGCTGGGTCGATCCGGCGTGGTTGGCGGCGACGGCCGCGCGGATATCGGCGATGTTCTCAGCCGGCGTTCGCGAAGGCATCGTGCCGGATTGAAGCGCTTCGAGCAGTTCCCGCTCACGAAAACGTCCGTCACGCACCACGAGCAGGTTCCGAAGCACAACCCCCTCCTCAGCCAGGTTCCGGGCGAAGGGAAAGGAAGAACCCGGATGCATGCCACCGATCTCGGCATGATGGGCACGCGACGCGGTGAAGAAGCGGATAGCGCGGCCGTCCGGGGCGAAGAGCGGCGTCATCACCGTCACATCGGGAAGATGCGATCCGCCAAGCCCAGGATCATTGCACACCACCACATCACCCGGTCGCAGCTTCGGCCCGCGCTCGATCAATGCCTTGACCATGGGGCCGATCGCTCCGAGGTGAACGGGAATATGCGGAGCATTGACCACCAGCTCGCCTTGTCCATCCAGAATGGCGCAGGAGAAATCCAGCCGCTGTTTCACATTGACCGAAAGGCTGGTCCGTTGAAGTGTCCTGCCCATCTGCTCGGCGATATGGGTCAATTGCCGGGTGAAAAGTTCCAGCCGAATCGGATCGCGCCGGGTTGATTCCTCGCCCGCGGCGCGGCCGGGTCCGGCCTCCAGATCGTTTAGAAGCAGATCGCCGCGCCCGGTCAACTTCGCGGTCCAGCCGGGATCGATCACGATCGTCGAGATATCCTCCGTGATGATCGCCGGACCTTCGATCGTGTCACCGGGCTCAAGGTCCGCCCGGTCGTACACCGCCGCGCGATGCGCTGTGCCGTCAAACCAGGCGGTGCATGTATCACGAGGCGAAGGCGTTCGGTCGCGCTCGTCACTTTCCGCTCGCGAAGGCTTGGGCATCCGGCCGACGACCTCGACCCGCAACGTGGCGATCTCGATCGGCCGATCGCTGTGGGCATGGCCATAGAGTTGTTCGTGCAGTACCTTGAAACGTTCGGCCCAGTCACCGTCGTCGGGCTCATGGACAGTGATGGTCGCATCCTCACCCTCATACCGCAGGTCCAGCATGCGGATCGCAGGCTGGATCGCCCGCTCTTCCACCCCCTGCATCCGGACTTCCTCGCACAACCGCTCGGCGAACCTGGAGAACGTCGATTCCAACGTCTTGAGCTGCGCATCATCCAACCGTTTGAGCACACTGGTCTGGGCGAACCGATGAACATCGGCCATGCCCAGTCCCAGGCTGCTGAGCACACCGGCCATCGGGTGAAGCACGATTCGTCCAATGCCCAGAAGCCGCGCGATGGCGCAGGCGTGCTGAGCGCCCGCGCCACCAAAAGCGATCAAGGCATGCTTGGCCGGATCGAAGCCCCGCGCAGCGCTGATCGTCCGGATGGCCCCGGCCATGGTGAGATTGGCGATCTTCGTAAACCCGTTGGCCAGGGCACGGGCGTCCAGTTCCGGCTGATCCGCCGATGCGTTTTGCCGCACCTGTTCAGCCATCGCTTCGAGCGCGGCTTCGACGGCCTGCGAATCGAGCCGGAACGGAAAGCGATCGGAGTCGATCTTGCCGTTGTAGAGATTGATATCGGTGATCGTGAGCGGTCCGCCCCGTCCATAGCAAAGCGGCCCGGGATCGGCGCCTGCGCTCCGCGGACCGACCAGCAGCTTCTGGCCATCAAACCGGCAGATGGAACCACCGCCGGCGGCGACCGTCTCGATGGCGAACATCGGCGCGACAATGCGCACCCCGGCTTTCTCGGTCTGATATTCATGCTCAAATCGCCCATCGAACCGCGCCACATCCGTGGAGGTGCCCCCCATGTCGAAGCCGATGGCCTTGTCAAAGCCCGCTTCTTCCGCGACCCGGGCGAACCCGACCACCCCTCCTGCTGGACCGCTGAGCAGGCTGTCCCGCCCCATGAAATGCTCGGCCGCGACCAGACCACCGGCACTGGTCATCAGTTTCAGCTCGGCTTCGGGCATGCGGGACTGAACCTGTTCAACGTATCGTCGCACGACCGGGGAGAGGTATGCATCGACGATGGCGGTATCGCAGCGATCGAGCATGCCGATGGTCGAGGTCAGCTCACTGGAGGCGGAAACGAACTGGAAGCCGCGTTGCCGCGCCGCCGATGCGATGCGTTGTTCGTGTTCCGGGTTCTGGTAGCTGTTGAGCAGGCAGACCGCCACCGCCTCGATACCGTGTTGAGCCAATCGATCAAGCGCGGCTCGAATCGCATCGTCATCGATGGGCTTGATCACCTTGCCACTGGAGTCGATGCGTTCATCCAACTCGACGGTCAGCTCGTGCAGGGGTGTGGGCTTGGCGATTTTCAACTCAAAGAGTCGCGGACGCGACTGACTGCCGATCAGAGGCAGGTCGGCGAATCCTCGCGTGATCAGCAGGCCGACGCGCGCCCCCTTCCGTTCGAGAAGGGCGTTGGTGCCGCGCGTGGTGCCCAGTCGTACACGCGCCGGACCGATCGGCTCGGCCAGTCCGATGCCCAGCAGGCGTCGTATGCCAAGAACCGGAGCCGGTTCGCCACCCCTCAATTCAAGATCATCTCCCTCTCGAATGGGGAACTCCGGATCACGCTCCAGCACGATTCGGCCATCGGATTTTGACGAGACGACCCGGATCGAATCGTCTGCCGCGCCCGAACGGCCTGGAAACGCAATGGTGTAATCAGCAAAAAAATCGTCGGGAACCTGGGCGGCCAACTCGGTCCGGATCGAACGACCTTCGGCATTGCGGGAGACATGCCCCTTGAAAACCCCCGAACTGAGCAGCTTGCACGTCGAAAGCGCCCCATCCGGAGCGCGGCCGATGCAATCGGTGAACGTGCCACCGACATCCAGCCAGAACTGCCAACCCTTACCCGACATCCAAATGGATTCCTCAGTCGATGGCCACATTCACTTGGAGCGATCCGCCACCGCCAATTCCCCACCGGGGATCGCCAGGACACCCCATCCGGTTTCGAACCGGACTCGACGGTGACTTGTCGCTTCTAAAACGCGAGCACTTGAACAGAAAAGTGAATCCAGGGATTCATGCCGCCGGACTCAAAACGATTGGCCCGGAACGGAAACGCAACACTGACCCGACCCGTCACCCGCTCGAACAACTCGAATCCGATGCCAAACCCAGCGCTGGTCACAAAATCATCCTTGTCGATACCCAACCCGGCGGGCTTGAAGGGAAACGCTCCGCCGTGTTCGATGAACCCGAAAAGTTCGACGCGATCGTCGTAAGAGCCGCCAAACAGTCCGGTCTCCGGGGGCAGAAGCTGCACTTTGCCTTCAAGACCGACGTAGTAGCCTCGATTGCCGGTCAGCAAGCCTTCAGAGTAGCCTCGCACCGTATGGGCACCACCCACCTGGAACTGCTCACTGGATGGAAGCAGGCGCTCCGGAGACAACTGCCAGCCCGCCCGTGCGACGAAACTCAAGTCGCGGGTAACCCGCTGCACCCGTACGACGTTGCCGTTGTAGACAAAGTAGTCCTGATCGCCGCCCAAGGCGTTGATTCCAAAGTTGAAGCTCTGCTCGGTGAACCAGATTCCGGTTGAATCGATCATCTGCGCGTTGAAGCCGAGATTGATCACCCGAAGATCAACCTTCTGAACCGTTTCACCCCCGAACTTGCTGACCGACTCCCGCATCTTCACCCGCCCGAAAACCGACACCTGCTCGGTCATGGTCACGACCAGCGGCGCGGCGAGGCCGAAACTGAACTCCAGCGAGCGACCGGTGACATCCAGGGGCTTCAATGGCCCATCAACGACCTCGATGCCGCTGTAATCAAAACCGAACTCGAAGCGAATGTCCGAATCGAACAGCGGCAGACTGTAAGCCAGCGAGAACGATTCAGCGCCCTCGGACCAGTCGCCGGAGAGCAGCAGCGTATCCTGAATGCCGGACATCGAAGGGATGCGAAGGATGCCGCCGACACGCTCCCGGCCGATCGTGCGGCGACGCGTATTGTCGGTGAAAAAATACAGCTCGACCGGTCGCGGCTCGATCGCATCGAGGATGACGTCCGTCGTGCCGAATTCCGCTCCCGGCGCGAGTCGGGCACGCAGCTTGGCATCATGAAGACGGTTGAATCGGATCAGGCGTTCTTCCAGTTGTTCGACCGAGAGCAACTCCCCGGAAAGCACACCCATTCGGTTGCGGATGTACGCGGCACTGGATCGTGTCAGCCCTTCCACCTTAAGTTCACCGACCGTGGCCTCGATCAGCCGAATCTGGATGACACCACCCTCGACATCCTGCGGTGGAAGGACAGCCCGCGCCGTGGGGTAGCCCCGCAGATCGTAAAGACCGTTGATCTGGTCAACGGCGGAAAAAAGTTCGCGAATGCTGACCGTCCGCCCCTTGAGGGGGTCGAGAATCGGAGCCAGATCGGCCGGGGAGAGGATCGTGGAAGGGTCCAGCTCGAAACGCGTCACCTGGATCACCTTCGCATCGCTGAGCATATCCAGGTCGGCTGGATCGCGGTCCGGGGCATCGATTTCCGCCTCTTCGCGCTCCTCGCGGGTCAATCGCCGCTGGAGTCGAAGGTTTTCCAGGGCATCACGCTCGGCCCGGCGAATCGCCCCGGGATCGACCGAGGGATCCGGCGGGGAAGCTTCCACCACGCCAATTACGCACAACAGTGAAAACGCGACAACCAACCAGAATGCGGAGATAAGCTTCTGCACACCAAAACTCCATTTCAGGTGACCGGACCTGCCCAACCTTGCTCGGCGGCGACCATCGTTCCGGGATTATCCCATAACAGCCGAATCAAGGCTCGATGATCTCCACGGAATCCGGATCCGGCAGCACATCGCCGATATTCACCGGCGGCGCGGCATCTTCCTGGGTATCGTCGATCAACTCGTCAACACCGACCACCGGCACGAAGAACTGGATCAGCCCATCGCCGTTCCGCTCACCGCGAATCGAACCAAGGCTCTTGCCGACGACCAACTCGACACTGTTGTCATTGCTAAAGACACCGTTGATCAGAATCCTTGGATCGTAGCGGACCAGGAACGCATCGCTGTTGACCCGTTCCTGGCCGATGGTCAGGGAATACTGTCCAGTGAGTGTGAACATGTGAACATCGAATCCCGGCTTGGGATTCCGATCGGAGCTGTCCACCCGAACGCTATGGAACTGGTTGCTCGCCTCGGTGAACAGACCCGTCGCGCCGTCGGTGATGCTCAGCAGCGATGTGTCGGACACCACCCGGCCGGCCCGGGCCGAAAGCTCATCAAAGACCACCGGCGCACCGGACATGACATTCAGGGACACCCACTCGGATTGTCCACCATTGCCGTCGGCCACGACCAGGTTCAATGGGTTGGGATTCGAGGTATTGATGATGTTGGCATTGATGACGCCGGCGTAGAGCTCGCCTCCGGTCGATAGCATAATCGTCTGATACTGGGAAGTGCCCAGCACCGAGGGCATGGACGGCAGGGTTCCATTGCCGGTGGGGACCAGTCCTGGCGGCGACCCGGTCACGACCAGCGATTTGATGTGCTTGGCGTGAACCCAGAGCAGGCCGGTATCGCCCGTCGTCAGACCGGAGATCAGTTGCACGCCACCCAGCGGGGCGTGGATGTTGGTTTGACTCGCCGTCCCGCCGCGCATCCTGCCCTGCTCGGCCAACACCACCACCGCCTCGGGGTCGTCGCTCATGGTCCGCACCTGCCCAAGCTGTACGTGCTCTGCCGCAAGGATGAAGACCTGCGAGCTACCAGCATCAAGAGTTGCTGGATCACTCATCACAATGCTGCCCGTCCCACCAGCGCCGGCCTGAACCTGAAGCGAACCGCTGGAAGTCACGGTCACTGGACCGAGAATGTCAATGTTCTCCGTGGCCAGAAGATCGACCACACCGTTGAGCGCGGCCAACTCCACGCTTCCGTCGATCAGCAGGTTGCCGGATGTCGATCCATCCGCGGCAAGGTAGAGATTCCGCCCGGCCGTGATCGAGCCCTGTCCGGTGATCTGAAGATCGCCGGAACCGCCGGTACCGCTTCGAAGGTATGTCTCCGTCGCCGAGCTCAGCGTGGGCGCACCGGCTAGGGAAATCCCCTCCGCCGACCAGGCCAGGATCAAGCCGGTCTGCGCCGTAAGCGTCGGATGGCTACTGATGGTCATATGCCCGATCCCCGAAAGTCCCGACACCATCTCCAGATTGCCGAAAGCCCAAACCTCGGATTGCCCACCGACCACCAGGTCGGTACGCGCGGCCAACTCAACATTCCCGGCGGTGGAAAGAACCCGCGACTGTCCGCCGATCGACAACAGGCCGGTTCCCGCGGTGCCCGGCGTCATGCGAATCGTGGCCACGGAATCGACCACCGCCCGGTCCTGCAACTGAATGTCACCGGCCGCGCTTAGCAACACGCCGTAAGCCGAGCCGATGATCGTCGCATCATCCCGGAGGAGCAGCCGGCCGCTTCCCGAACCTCCCGCCAGAACCGTGATCATCTCATCGGCTCTCAGCAGCGATGACTCGGTAATGGCGATCTGTCCGAATGCCGAAAGCTCGATATCACGCAGGCTGTCCAGCGAGCCGGAGACATTCATGCCACTGCGCGAACTGAGCAGGTAAATCCCATCGCCACTCATGTCGCCTGCATTGAACATCATATTCGGGCTTTCGAGATGGATGCCGCCACCGGCCGTGGCGCTGACCGTGTGGCCCGGCTGAACACTGACGTTCAGCGAATCCACGGCGCTACGTCCGGCACCGATCGTCCCGCTCGCCGACAGGTGCAGACCGTCGGAAAGGATGTTGATCAACGCATCGGTGTTCGCATCGAGAATCGAACCCGGCGAAACCAGATGCACCATACCTCGCGAATAGACCGAATCCACCAACATGTCCGAGAAAAGTTCACTGATATGGATTCCATCACCGGACCGGGCAGTCAGCGTGCCACCGGGCGCAAGCGCCAGGGTGATCGGATTCATCTGATCACCAATGGCGCCGGAGGATGCTTCGAGAATCGAGCTATGGGCGACAATATGCGCCGGAAGGCTGGTGGGGCCGGCCACGATTGACCCTTCGGTCTTGAGGCGAAGCGCTCCGTTGGCCTCGATACCGTTCACGATCAGATCGGATTCCGAACCCAGCAACACCATACCGGCCGAAGTCACCCGGACAAGGTCGGAGGCGTCGATATTGAAGTCGTCCTTGAGATTGATGATGATCTCGTCGTCGGTGAGCGTCACATCAGCACGTTCGGCCGCCGCCAGCGCCAATTGCTGCTCGGTCGTCCATGTCGAAGCCGGCACGCCGCGCGGAATGATGATGTCCCCGGCAACCGCACCGACCTGGTTCCCGGCGATCAGCGTGATCTCGCGGCCGATGACGTTGGGGTCTTCGATCACCGTACGCGTCCGGGTCACATCCTTGAACAGCGCCGCTGAAACGGCCGAGCGAAGCTGTTCCTCCGTCCAAACAGCGCCCTCGGTGATGGTGTCGGCCTCGGTCGATGTGATGGTGTACCGGAAGTCCGGATCAAAGGCACCTAGACCACCGAACTTCGCGTGGGCATCGTGATAGGCCTGCGTCCGCTGGTCACGGTACCGGTCCAGATCATCCTGATTCCATTCATTGACGGCCAGAAGCTCGGCGGCCGTCGCATCCGGAATGCTGAAGACGAAGTTCGGGTCGTAATCCTGGGCGGTATAGCCGGTGACCTCGCCATCCCCATTCACCACGGCGCGGATTCCGCGCATGTTCCAGTATTGGAAGTATTCGGCCGTCCGCAGATCCTCGAAAGCGTCCTTGGTCTCCTGGGCGCCTTCGAGCGCCGCATCGCCGATCAGGCGGGCACGGGTCCAGAGGTCCAGCAGTTCCTGCTCGGTACGGGTGTCGGCCACCTGGTTGGGGTTGAAATCCAGAATGCTGCCACCGGGTGCATGCAGCAGAACATCGCCACTCACCGATTCAACCGTGTGCACACGCAGGTCGCCGCTGGTCTGCTCGATGCCGATGTCATCGGCGGCGCGTGCTTCGAGGATCGTATTGGGGCCATCAATCCTGACGGTGAGCGGCTGCTGAATCGCACCGATCGCGCCGTTCCTGGAAACCAGACTGAGGTTGCGCGAGCGCACCGCCACCGGCTGGTCGCCGACCTGGCGGATATTGCGATCCACATCCAGAGAAACATCACCCTCGCCGGAATCGATGCGGTAGATGGGAAGGTCGCCGCCGATATCGCGAAGATGAATGCCGTGGCGGGCGGTGGCGTCGATCATGCCATCATTGCCCACCTCGATCAGCAATGGATTGCCCGCGGCGCCGATCGCGCCCTGGTTGGCCGACAGAGTCAACTGATCGGCGATCACCAGGCCGAATTCGCCGCCTTGCTGGATGCCTTCCCGCGCATCGATCGTCGTCGGCCCGCTGAGGTTGCGCACCAAGCCGGCGATGTGAATCCGGCCCTGGGAATCGATCGTCACCTCACCCTGGTCATGTCCGATGAAGTTCACCGCCACATCATTCGATGCGTACAGGCTGTGGTGATAGAATTCATTGATGCGCCGCTCATACTTGCGCATGAGCTTGACGCGTTCATCAACGCAGACCACGATTTTGAGTACACATTCACGATCCTCGGACCAATCGATAAGGTAAAAGCCCGTATCGAACCTGGTGTACTCGTGTCGATAAGGAACGGTATCGCTCGAATGTGAAAGAAAATCGCCCGTCACCCGATCGATGAAGTTCGATGACGTCGAGACCTCAGTGGGTTCCTTCACCGTCCAGTTGAGGCTGATCCCGAACGGAAGAATCTCCTCCCATCGCTTGGTCTCTGTGATGATCGTATTCCGGCCGCTGATCCAGTTGAACCGCCGGTTGGCATGCGGCGCGAACACCGAGCTTCGCCCATCCTTCTGGCTGACGACAAAGGTCGGGTTGCCCTCAGCATCGACGGTCATCGAATTGCGAACGAACACAGTGTTCTGATTCCGCGTGATTTCCGTGACCAGGAAACGGCCATCGGCCCCGATCTGGGAGGTATCGGTCAGGCGAATCACGCCCGCCACACCCGTACCAGTGTCCAGGCGATTGATCACCAGGTCATAAGTCGTCTGATTCTGGACATTGATCTTGCCGTAACCATCCATCACATTCAGCGTGCCGTTTCCGGTGCTGAAGATGTCACCGAAAATCTCCATGTGGCCGCCCTGAACCCGCACACCGTTGAGTTCGAGGCGGTCCTCGGCGGCGTTGTAGACCACGCGAATGCCCGGATCATCAATGCCCGGGTCATTGAGCTGCCAGAACACACGCGGGTCGGCCACGCCCGAGGCCACGTCCGCAAGGTAATCGGCACGATGCTGGGGAATATCCTTGACCAATTGGCTGTCGATCACCACCGCCCGGTCCGGAATGCCGCTCTGAATCAGGCCGTTGATGTTGACTCGCTCAGCGCTGATGAACACATTGTTCCCGATGATCCGGGATCCGGTCTGGGTCGGAAGATTGTGGACAACGCGGCCCTGGCCGGTGATATTGGCGAACAGCACGCTCTGCCCCGGGATGCCCTCGAGTTGGCTCACCGGGTCGCCGCCCAGATGGTCGAAGCCCCAGGTGAAACTCTGGATCAGGTCGCCGAAGGTGAAGATGTCGATCGTCTGGCCAATGATGTCGGCACCGGTGTTCACGGACCCGATCGAACTGATGGTCACATTGCCCCGAAGGTTGATGATGTCATCGGAGATGAACACCTCCGGTGCGCGCAGGTTGGGATTGTTCCCGGGGGTATCGGGGTCATAGGTGTTGGTGATCGTGATCTGCGGCGGCGGCGAGGAATCGTTGTCCAGCAAAGTCTGGAACTGTGCCTGCTGCAGGAGACCGCCCAACAGGTTGCGGTTGTTGATCGCGGAGTTGGACCCTACCCGAATGCCGTTCATCAGTATCTGGCCGCCTTCATCATCGGGGATGAAGAACCGCAGGGTTTCAAGAAATCGCTCGGAGTGATTGGTCACATCAATGCGGGCGTCGCCGGGAGCGATCAGGTGCCCGGTACCGCCCACCACCTGGCCGCCAAGCCGGACATTGCCCGTCCGGGCGGTGATATCCTCGACCACCACGAAATCCACGAAGACCTGAACACCGCCAAGCTCTTCAAGCTTTCGCTCAAGAACCTGAATCTCCAGGAGGAACGCCTCGCGGGCCACGCTGTAGTCGTCATACTCATCAGCCAGAAGCTTCAACTCGTCGATGCGATCCTGGATCAGCGACGTCAACTCCACACCATCGACGTTCTGGTAGGTCACGCTGTCGCTGATCTCGGTGACCGGCCCGGTCTTGGGAATCACGATGTACTGGTGATGGCGGATGCCGGCGTTGAGCGTGCCGTCCACCTGAACGGTTGAAAGCGACGAGTTGCTGGTCGTACCGGCGCGAATATCGAGACTGACCGGATCGGCACCGACAATATCGCCGAAGAAATTGGCCACATCCTCGACCACCTCGCGGTACAGATCCGTCCCCTTGCCGTAACCCCGGACATTGACGGTACCGTTGCCGGCAAGGGCATTGACATCGCGCACCGCCAGGACTTCGGCCCCGGTGTCGACACGAATCGTGTTCTGCTGATTCACCTGCCCGTGGGCGTCGGGTTTGGTCTCAATGGGGAAAGCCGTCTTGTTCCAGAGCTGAGTCTCGGCATCGGCGCTCAGATTGTTCGCGAACGCCCCCGTGCCGGCGTTGAGATAAACCGATTCCTCGGCCAGCACCGTGGCACCCCCATGAATGCGGATCAGTTGATCGGCCCGGGCAAGAGACAACGTATTACCTTGCGCCGCTCCGGCCGCGCCGTAGGTCTTGCTCGAAGCATCGGTCTTGATGTCGGCGATGGTCTGGACACCCATGCGGATGTCGCCATCACTTTCGAGGCTCGCGCCCTGACCGATGATGATCTCGGCCTCGCCGCGCGTGGTCTCGATCTTCGACTCGGTTCGAGCGATGGCGATCGCGCCGCCGGAATCAAGCTTGACCGAATCGCGGGCCATGATGTTGTTGCGGGCCGAGATGTATATCTCGCCCTGATCATCATCCGGCCGGCTGGCGATCAGTTCCGCGCTGTCTCCGACCGATGCGCGCGTGGTATGCCTGAGGTTCGTGGTGCTTCGGCCGGCCGCCACGTCCAGCGCGCCGCCCGAACCGCTCTTGAGATTGAAGGCTCCGCCGGGCAACAGCGGCTTGAGTGTATCGGTGAACGCCTTCAGATCGATCCGCTCAGCCACGATCCTCGCCTGATCGCCGATTCGGGCGAAGGTGTTGAGGTTCGTCAGGTTCTCCGCGCGGCCACCGCTATAGCCGGCCACCGAGGCGGCAAAGCTGTCACTGCGGGTGTTGAACGTGGTCTGGTGACCGCTGTCCACAATCACATGCGCCGCCTCGACCGTCGTGCCCGGTCCATTCCGGACTTCAGCCGTGCTGGTGGCGCGGCTGTCGGTCTTGGCCTTGGCCACGATCACAGCGCCCAGGCCTCCGGAGCCGCTGGAGGTCTCCGAAAACAGGTTACTCCTGGAATCAACCAAGATGCTGACCGTGTCGCCGGCTTCGACCGTCGATCCAGAACCCAGCCGGGCACGGCTGACGTTGTCGATCAGGGTTTCGGCCAGGTTGCCGCCACCGGCCAGCAGCCCGAAGTTCTTGCCGTTGGCCTTGGCATCACCCGAGGCCCGTGTCTCGGTGAGCAGGGTCAGGTCTGTGTGGGCGACAATATGGTTGTTCGTGCCGGTCACCACTTCGGTCGTGGGGCGGAAATCGGTCTTGGCTTCGGTCGCCCCGACGCCAAGCAGCAGACCACCCACCGCGGCGAAGGCATCCGACCGCGCGTTCACAGTGGCTCCCCGCTCGACCAGGCCGGCGTTAAGGGAGATGATTTCACCTTCCAGATAAACACCCGAGCCGGTCTCTGTCCGCGTCGTCGGGCGCGAATCGACCCGGGCGATCGACACGCCCACGGATGCGCCGACCGAAACCGCGGCGCCCTGGGCCTTGGAATAGGCCACGGGGTTCACCTGGCTGTTGAGCGAGAGCGTTTCCTGCGCGATGAGCAGAGCGTCCTGCTCGACACTGGTGATGGTCTGGGTTCGGTCCCGGGCCTTGGCATCGGTGCCGGTACCCGCCAGGATGCCTCCGGTGGCGCCGATGGCGGTCATATCGTGTGTCACAACGCTGTATGAACCGATGCTGATGTTTCGGGCACGCAATTCGGCATCGCGCCCGATCGTGGCCAGGGCCTGGCCGGTGGCATCGCTGTAGCTGAAGCTGGCCCCGACGGCCGCGAGCCCAACGCTCAACTGCACCGTATCGGCCCGCATCGCGTGGTTCAGGTCCGCATCGATCAGAGCCGAATGGGTGATCTTGACATCGGCCCCATCTTCGACTTTGGCCTCGGCGGTGCTGGACTTATCGAAAACCGCCACGGCAGCGCCCAGCCCGACAATGCCGCCGCCTCCGGCGTACGCCCGGATGTGCGACCAGTCGTCCTGAGTGTCCTGAGCCCTCACAATTAGATGATTGGCTGTGATGTTTCCGCCGATGGATGCCAGCGTGCGATCGCTGACATCGGCGATCGCCGCGCCACCGCCCAGCCCCACCGCGCCACCGATCGCCGCGGCCCCGGCGGTCAGGTCAACATCCGTCTGATTCTTGGCATTGACCTGAAGTTGCCCATCGGTGTGGACCGTCGCTCCGTCCCCGATAAACGCCCGGGCCGAGTAGCCGTCGGCGGACGGAGATGCCTCGTACGCCGAAGCCAGCCCCACCTGCGACTGACGATTCCGCGCCCGGTCGCGAACACCGGTTGCACCGTCGGCATCGGTGTCCAGGTTGTCGGCGAAGCTGTCGCCACCGGCCAGTTGATCGGCATGCATCACGGAGGTGCCGACCTGTGAATCGGCATCATCGCCCGGCCTCGATCCGATATTGGCCACCGAGACCGCGCCGCTGATCCCGACCGTCAGGCCGCCGCCACCAGCGATGGTGAGCGATTCAACATCGCGAAACGACTGCGCATCGACCAGGATGTCGCCCTGGGAACGAACCTGAGCGCCTCCTGCGATCCCCGCCGACACCCCGTTGCGCACCAGGGACACATCAACGGTCGCACCGACCGCGACGCCGAAGATATCCACGGCCAGACCGCCGAGCTTGGAGCTGATCTCGGTCGTGTCCTTGGCCGTCACCGACACTTCCTGCCCGCTGTTGGCGAAGCTCAGGTTCTGATTGACCTGGGTGAGCCCTCCGATCTGCGCGTAGGTCTGACCCTCCATCACGGTTACCAGGACCGTGCCCGCAAGGCTGAAACCGCCGGCACCGGAGATCGTGGCGCCGTAAGCCGTCAGGTCGTGACTGGATTCGGCGTTGATACCCGTCAGGCCCCGGGCGTTGAGCACGCTTGAGCCAAGTGTGTAAGCGCCGGTCTCGTGATCCAGCATGACCACGCCCACCGAAGCGCCGATGCCAACACCGCCGCCGATGCCCAGCGATCCGACGATCACCGTCGAATCGATGTCGCTCTCAGCGTTGATCAGGAGTTGATCCTGGCTGGTCAGCGTCGCGCCGTCGGCTCGTGCGAGGGTCGAGCCTTCGATATTGGCCACGCTGATCGATCCGGAAATTCCCGCCGCGCCGGCCAGGCCCGCGCCGGTGACCACGGATTCCACCTCGGTGGTGGATCGGGCATCGATCAGCAGCTTGGACCGCGCTTCGACCTGGGCGTTTTTGACTTCGGCCAGCGTGTCGTGGCTGACCAGGTTGACATCCGCCCCACCGCCGACGCCCGCTGCGCCGCCCGCCGCCAGCCCGCCGACGCCGTGCGACATTCTCCCGTGGTGGAATCCGCCGACACGAACCTGCTGCTGGGCGTGGGCTTCACCGAGGTCGGTGACGATCTTGGCCCCATCGTTGACGATCGCCCGGGTCGATCCGCCCAGCATGCTGACATCCACGATCGCGGCCACGCCGACCTTGCCGCCGCCACTGACGTTGGCACTGGTGGCAAAGAGATCATCGGTCGCTGAAGCCGTGACAGCCACGCCGCGCATCGCCTCGGTGATCCGCCGGTCGGCCAGGTCGCCCGAGCCACCGGAGAGGCGTCCGGAATCGACCTGCATGGTCCCGGTCTTGCCATGGGCCGTCAGGACCGTGTTGTTGCCGCTGACCCGGGCCAGGGTGGCCACATCCACATCATTGACCGTGACCGCGCCGCCGATGCCGACCGTGCCGCCGATCGCCAGGCTTCCGGAGATCGAGTCGATCTCCGAATCGCTCCGGGCGTGGACGTGAATGTTGTTTTGTGCCGTAAGCTCAGCGCCACCGCCGACCAGCGCCTCGATCTCTCCGCCGATCCGGTTGATGGCGATCGATCCGGCGAAACCCGCCGTTCCCGCGCCACCGCCGCCAGCCGCGATCACGAAGAGTTCCGCCTCACGACGGGCATGAACATCGATGGATCGGCCGGCATCAAGTGTTGAGCCGGAGACATCGGCCCGGACGGTGCCCGAGATGAAGTTGTAAGAGCCCGAAGCGCCCACGGCCACGGTCCCGGCCCCCGCCGCGGCGCCGGTGATGGCTTGAATCTTGGATTCATCCCGCGCCTCGACGACGATGTCACGGGTCGCGTCCAGGTTGGTGTCGGACAGCGTCTGGGCCAGCGTGGTGTTGCCGATGGTGTTGATCGCCAGCGACCCGGTCACGCCGACCTTCGCCGCGCCCGCGCCACCGACGGAAATGGCCAGAATGTCGGCTTCCTCCCGGGCGATGATCCGGACATCCTGCCCGCTGTAGGTTCCGCTGGCCGCACGCGCGGTGGTGGTGTTGGCAATGTTGTTGTAAGCGCCGGTCACCCCGACCGCCGCCTGCCCGCTGGAGACCGCGATGCCACCGGTGACGGAGAGAATTTCACTCTCATCCCTGGCGTCGGCCCTGACCAGGCCATCACTGTCCACCGTGGCATTAAGCAAAAGCGCTTCGGTGGTGTTTTCAATGACGTTGTAAGCCAGTGAACCTGAGATCGCCGCGGTCTGCGATCCAGCCAGCGCCGCCGAGACCGAGAGCAGGTAGTTGTCGTTCCGCGCATCGACGGCGACCGAACTTGAGCCCTTGACACTTCCCCCGTCGATCGAGGCTCGCGTGGTGTTCTCCACCTCGTTCATCGAGAAGCCGGCGCCGATGCCCGCCTTGCCGCCGTAGGTCGCAGCGCCGGCGATCGCCCGGATATCCGACTCATCCCGAGCCTCGACCTCGACCTGACCGTTCTCAAGGGTGACCGTTGCGCTCTGGAGCAGCGCTTCGGTGGTGTTCTCGATGTTGCTGTAGCCCGCCGAACCCGCCACGCCGACCTTGCCCGCGCCCGCTCCGCCAGCCGAGATCGAAAGCAACTGCCCTTCGTTGCGAGCATTGATGAAGAGACTGCCGCCGTTTTCAATATCAAGCGTGGCCGCGCCCACTTTGGCCCGGGTCTCTTTCTCCAGAATGTTGTGCGAATATGCGCCGGCCAGGCCGATCGAGTTCTGCCCGGTTTGAATGACGATCGCGCCGGCCAGGGCGTAGAGTTGCGATTCATCGGTCGCGCGGACATGCACACCCGGGTTGGTCGTCACGTTGGTGTCGCTGCCGACCGCCTGGGTGATGACCGGAGCATTCCCCTGGGTGGTGATGCTCATGTTGCCGAAGATCATCGCCTCGGTGAGGTTGTTCACCGAGTTGTAGGTGATGTCGGCCGAGAGACCGAATCCGGCCTTATTGCCGTCGCCCGCGTCCTTCTCGCCGCTGGTCTGATTGCCCGACCCGACCGCGGGCACGGCGGCGGCAAGCGAGAACCCGCCCACGAAACCTTCTGTCCGGGACCGCACCAGCAGGTTGCCCGGCAGGTGGATGCTTCCGCCCGCCCCGGTCTGGCCTTCACGATTGGCGATCAGGGCCCGGGTGGAGCGTTCAATTTCCGACACGGCGACCGAAGCGCCGATGCCGACATTGCTGCTGGTCGTAAAGCCGCCGGCCACGTTGACCACCGTCGTATCGTCGAGCGCATCCACGGCGAGCACTCTACCCAGGACATCGGCACCTGGCGAAACCTGCGCAAGCGTATCGCTGTCACCCTTCACCCAGGAGAACACGCCGTTGATGGCGACCCTGCCCGCCTTGGTTCCGGATTCGCCCACGGCGATGATGTTGTGGTCGGTGTGGGCGGTTACGTGCAGCTCATCGCCGCGCAACTGTGCGCCATCTTCGACCCACGCCCTCGCTCCACCCTCGAATGTCAGATCGAGGTAGGCCCCACCGACGCCGGCCTCACCCGCCTGGGCACCCGTGAACAGGTTCTTCGGATTGAACCCGAATACCCCGGACAGGTTGATGATGCCCTGGTGGGCGGTGGCCTGAACGGTGACATCCTGGGCCGCGGCGGCCGGGCCCGCGCCTGGATTGATTCGGGCGTTGGCACCCAGCCATGCATCAGCGCGATTGTCCACCTTCAGGATGTTGAACGATCCGCTGAGCGTGAACTTCTCGCTCTCGGCAAAGCTCTGCGTCCAGCCGGTAATCAGTGAATAGGTCCCACTGTCAAGAAGCAGCTTGATCCGCTGCACATAATCAGTCCATTCTTCCAGCTCATCCGAATCCCACCGTCCCCATTCGGTGGCGGGGATGGGCACTTCACTGTTGGCCAGCACATGAATCGACCCATCGGCATTGACCCGTCCATCGATATAAGCCTGTGATTCATTCTCCAGACGGGCGACGGCGACTGAAGCGGTCAGCGCGACCTTCTTGGGCTCGCCGGTCTCCTGCGCGATATTCATCCGGAACGCATCGGTGGCGGCGGCGGCCCGATAGCTCATCACATCCCGGATGTGGGAATTGACCTTGACATCACCCGTCGCGGTGACCTGGGCGTGTTCACCGATCGCGGCGGTGACGTTGTTCTCGTGGCTCATGTAGCCGAACGAGGCCGAAAGGCCGAACTGCTGGCCCGGCTGAGCCTTGGAGTTGACGCTCGCCGTGTCCGAGGACTGCACGAAGCTGGTGACCTTGTTGATCAGCGTCTCGCGCGGATCGATGGTCTTGATAAAATAGCCCACCTTGCCGGCGCCCACGCCGGAGGTCGCGGCCAGGGTGCTCAACGTGCTGGTGAGCTGGGCCTTGACATCGACATCCACCGCATTGACTTTGCCATCCACGATCGCGGTGACGTTGGAATCAAAGAACGAGAACGCGATACCCGCCGCGGCGGTACCGTCAAGATGGCCGCCACCATCGGCATCGACGGCGCTGCGCTTGCCGCCGATCGCTTCGACATTCACATTCCCGCCCGCGGTGACATCGGCCAATTGACCCACCAGCGCGTGGGCGTTCAACTCCGCGGTGCCATAGGCGATGGCCACATCCACATACTTGCTGGCCCCGGCCGTCAAGGCACTGGCCAGCGAATTGTTCTGCGTCGATACGCCCACATCCAGCTTCACATCGCCCTGGGCGCGAAGCGAGACATCGCCCGTGGCGTTGACCGTGGCCTGGCTGATTGTGGCGTTGGCCGTGCTCGTGGCATCGCCGAATCCGAAGCCGAATACGGTACTGAGCACCTTCATCGTCACATCGGCATTGGATTCCGAGGCGATCGCGATGTTGCCGGAACTGGTCAGATCGGAATTCGCTCCAATCCAGACATCACTCTGGGCCACCGAGAACGATGCCTCGATGAACAGCGCAAGATTGTTCAGATACTTGAGCACGACATCGACCGGCCCCTCGCCTGTCCATTCGAAAGTGTCATCGGCTCGGGAATGGATATTGATGTCGCCCGCCCGAATGGTGCTGTTGGCCACGGTGATGAATGTCTGGGCATTGAAGAACGAACCGAAAATCGGTAATGGCGCGTTGGCCTTGGCTTCAAGCGTCACGCTTCCGGCCTGGTGTGAACCGGTCGCGTGGGCCAACAGCATCGAGCCGTTGGTCAGTTGGATTTCCGGGGCGCGGAGGGTGATGTTGCCTGAATCGCCGGTCGAGTCGGCATTGAGGTGGTTGTCGCGAGTGTCAGGTCCGGCGACCTGACGCGTCGAGATCATCACATTGTCCAGAACAATCCGCTCGCTGGCCTCGAGGGTGTAGTTTCCGGTGTGAAAGACATCATGGTCCGACCCGGTCCAGATGAACTCGGTCGGATCGATCAGAACCGAACCGAACTGCCCGCCGGGTGCCCTGACATCAAAGGGGGAACCTTCCAAGTCCACTCGCCGCAGTCCGCTGAACTCGATGGAACCGGCATCCCCGGTCTCACCACCGGTCGTCGCGATGCGCGCTCCGCCCTCGGCGTCAAGATCACGGTGCGCCAGAATCTTCACCACCCCGCCGTCGGAATCCTGTCCCCGACCCGATGCGGAAACCCGCGTACTGGAGGCCACATGGATATCCTGGCCGGCCTCGATATCCACCCGACCGGCGGCGCGGCCATCCGCACCGTCGGCTTCCACCCTGCCGGCAAGGCGCAGATCACTCTCAGCCACAATGCGGACAACGCCATCCTGAATCTGGACGCCCGCCGCCGACTCCAGACCCTCCACATTGACCAGGTCGCCGAAATCCGCGCGAACCTGAGCGCCGGCCCGAATACGTCCGGGCGCATCGATCTTCACCTCACCGGCGGTGATGACCACCTCATCGGCGGCATTGATGGTGCCCCGCACCTGGATCAGGCCGGAGGCGGATATGGGTACATGGCCCGAGAGCGCCTTCTGAACCGCCAAATCGCTGACCCGACCTTCGGCGTCAATGACGCTGTCCATGTACATGCGCGTCGGGGTAGCCAGGGTCAGGCTTCCCACATTAACCACACCCTCGGACCCGATCAGAATCCCGTTCGGGTTGAAAATGTAGACCCGGCCCGCGATCTGGCCATCACGAAGCCCATTGAGTGTGCCGTCGATGTTGGTGCGGTAGTCGTGAACGAGATTGATCAGATTCTCGGTGCCGGAGGGAAGGTGCAGATTGACCGTCCGGCCGGCATCCACATCGAATCGACTGAAGCTGTTGAACGCCGTCGCGCCGCGCACCGTTGATGTGGTGATGTCGGTCACCGACCCCGTGGAACTGACCTGCGTCACCGTCCGGCCATCCGTGCGAATGGACGATGCCGAGGCCGCCGAGGTCGATATGCCCAGCGGAACCACCGCCAGCATCGCCAGTGAATTGAGCAGATGACACCGGCGCAGCACGTAAATGTACTGTCTGCGCAGGTAAGCGAGCGCTGTCGTCAACATGGTTCGAACCCCTGTATCGGGCCAACGTCGAGCCCGATTGCCGTCACTTCAAGCCGTACGTGTCCGCGTGCTTTCCAGCTTCCGCCCGTGATGCCGCTCCACTTCCCGGACCGGGACATTGAATCCAATCAACAAGGCGACTCGAAACCGGCGTTTCGCCTTGGTCATCCACATCAATGACGTTCATTGGATAAACTGCGACCAAGTCGCGACGCCTCGCGCCCGGTGAAGGGTTTCGGCCCGTCACTCGGCGAGTGGCTCTTCGACAAAAGTTTGTCATACGCGTCTTTACTGCCACTAAGAATAACCTGATTCGCTGAAGTGTCAATCAAATAAGGTGAAATCCGACACAGAAGAGTTGACGGGATGCTGAATGACCCGACACCACGGCAGGCCGGCCCCCCGGCGCATCAACCCCCTGGCTTTCGCATCCGTTCAAACCGGACCCGTCAGGTTGGATTTTGACTGTTTTCAACCGTTTCCGATTGTTTCCCCCAACGGCGGACCGGCAGAACGGCGAATGATCGCCAAGCCATTGGACCGATGATCTGCCTAGCCGTTCAAAGCAGCCGAAAGGTTCACATGCGGACCCGCCCCGCAAAGGCCCAATGGCTGATCAGAACCAGCAAAATGGAGCAAGGCAGCTCGAGATGAAAATTGGAATATTCGGAATGGGTTATGTCGGCGTGGTGACCGGGGCTTGCCTGGTGCGCGATGGTCATTCCGTCGTCGGCGTCGATCCGGTGGCGGAAAAGGTCCACGATCTCAATCGCGGCAATACCCCGATTCAGGAACCCCATGTCGCCGAGATGTTGGCCAAGGGTCATCAGGACGGCCTTTTGACCGCTTCGACCAACGTCCGGGACGGCCTTGACGGTGCCGACCTGGTTCTGATCTGCGTGGGGACGCCCAGTCAGGCCGATGGCGGGATCGACCTGGTTCACGTCGAGCGCTGTGCCCGCGAGATCGGCGCAACCCTGAAGACTCTCGACCCCCGGCCGCTGATCGTGCTGCGCAGCACCGTCCTGCCGGGCACGACACGTCAGATCATCATTCCACTGCTCGAGGAGGCCAGCGGTCTTCGTGTCGGGCGCGATCTGGATGTGGTCTTCCACCCAGAATTCCTGCGCGAGGGCAAGGCGGTGGAAGATTTCGATCACCCACCCAAGATCGTCGTCGGTGAAGCCCGACCCGGTGCCGGCGACCGCCTCATGGCGCTCTATCCATCAGGATACGAAGCGCCGCGCTTCCGAATGACCCCGGAAGAAGCGGAACTGGTTAAGTATTGCGACAACCTCTTTCACGCGGTCAAGATCACCTTCGCCAATGAAGTGGGTGCCCTGGCACGGTCCGTGGGCGTCGATTCGCGCAAGGTGGCCGATGTGTTCTGCTCGGACCGCAAACTGAACATCAGCCCCGCCTATCTTCGCCCCGGATTCGCCTTCGGCGGCTCCTGTCTGCCCAAGGACCTCAGGGCCATCACGCGGTTGGGGGCGATCAAGTCCATCAGGATGCCGATGCTCGGTGGAATCATGGAATCCAATGCCGCGCAGATCGATGATCTGGTCGCGCGCATTCTGGCCCGCCGGCCGCGCAAGGTCGGGATGCTGGGTCTGGCCTTCAAGCCCGGCACCGATGACATGCGGGAAAGCCCCTATGTCAAGGTCGCCAAAATGCTCATCGGCGAGGGCATCGAACTCAAGTGCCACGATCCACACATCCAGCCGGGCCGCCTGATCGGGGCCAACAAGCGCCTGGTGAGCCAGGCGCTGGGTCACCTGGAATCGCTGCTGGTCGCCGGGCTGGATGATCTGGATGATTGCGACCTGATCGTGATCAATCACCCGCGAGTTGATGCGCCGCGTGTGCTACAGTGGCTGGATTCGGGCCGGGCGGTGCTGGACCTGGTCGGCATCGAGGGCATCCAGACCCGACATCCCGGCTATGAAGGCATCCACTGGTAGTTGAGCACCATGCGCATCCTGTATATCCACCAGTATTTCATCACGCCGGCCACCGAGGGCGGCACGCGAAGCTATGAGTTCGCCCGCTATCTCACCCGCCAAGGCCATGAAGTGACGATGATCTGCTCGGGCATCCGGAACAAGGAGTTTCCGGTCGAGGAGCACGGCCGGATCAAGGAATACCATCGCGACGGAATCCGCATCCTCTCTATCGCCGCGGGCTATCACGATGCCCGCGCGGCCACGGCCATGAGCGGCTGGCGGCGAATGATCCACTTCCACAGCTTCGCCAGCCTGGCGACGGAGATCGGCAAAATCCAGAAGAAGCCGGATGTGATCTTCGCCACGCACACGCCGCTCACCGTCGGGCTCACCGGCCACCGGCTGGCGCGCCATTTTGAGGTTCCCTTCGTCTTTGAGGTGCGCGATCTCTGGCCCGATGCCCTGGTGAACATCGGCGCTCTGACCAATCCACTGGGCATCTGGTATCTGCGGCGGATGGAGCGGCGCATCTACCGCCGCGCTGACCACATCATCGCTCTGTCGCCGGGTATGAAGGAGGGGGTACTCAAGCAGGGCATCCCGGATCAGAAGGTCACCGTGATTCCCAATTCAAGCGACCTGGAGCTATTCAATCCGCGGATCGATGGTGCGGACCCGCGGCGCCGGCTGGAGCTGGGCGATCGTTTCGCGGCCATTTATTTCGGAGCCATGGGCCTGGCCAACGGGTTGGATTACGCGGTTGATGCGGCCAAGCTCCTTCACGATCGCGGGCGTTCGGACATCGCCATCGTGCTGCACGGCGAAGGCAAGGACAAGGTGCGGCTGAAGGAGAGGGCCCACGCGCTGCGCCTCAAGAACGTGGTCTTCAGCGATATCGTGCCGCGCAAGAGCGACATGGCCCGCATCGTGGCGGGCTGTGATGCCTGCCTGACCATCTACCGGGCGAGCAAGGAGGTGACCTGGTCACCCAACAAACTTTTCGATGCCCTGGCCGCGGGCAAGCCGGCACTGATCAACGTCGGCCAGTGGCTGGGTGAGATCGTCACCGAAAACGAGTGTGGCTATGCCGTGCATCCGGAGCGCCCCGAAAGCCTGGCCGACGCCCTGATCGATCTGGCCGATCATCCGGAGAAAGCGCGCGCGATGGGCCAGAACGCCCGGAAAGTCGCCGAAGAACAGTTCGACCGGAAGAAACTCGCCGCGCGGCTCGAACAGGTACTGCTCCAGGCAACCGGCCCATCGAACCGCTGACCCTTCCGTTCGCGGCCATCGCCTGCATTCCCGAAAATCTCCGGCGGAACGCAACACCGCCCCGACCGGCGCCGCGCCGTTCGTACGGGTCTGTGGTCACCCGCGCATGTCGCGACGGCCGGTTACTCCGACTTGGTTTCGGCGATGACCGGACGGGGCTCGGGCGCCTGTCCGATGTCGCGCAGGTAGCGGAAGTATTCGGAATCGGCGTTGAGGATCATGGTCACACCTCTGCCGATGGACTCTGAATAGCTCTCCAGTGTGCGGAAGAAGGCGTAGAACTCCGGGTCAGCGCCGAACGCTTCGTTGTAGATCGCCGTGGCCTGTGCATCGGCGTTGCCGCGGATTACTTCGGCTTCGCGGCGGGCTTCGGAACGAATCTGCGCCAGTTGCCGCTCGGTCTCGCCATCGATCTCCGCGGCGCGGCCCTGGCCTTCGGAGCGGAACTGCTCGGCCATCCGCTGGCGTTCGGCGATCATGCGCTGGAAGACCTGCTCCTGAACCTGCTGGACATAATCGACGCGCTTGATGCGGATATCGACCAGTTCCACGCCGAAATCGGTGACACCCTCGCGCGCGGTGTTCAGAATCTCGCGAACCAACTCTTCGCGGCCAACCTGCACGGTTTCCATCAGTTCGGCCGCCTCATCTTCACCGGCCGGGGGCAGGAGTTCCAGATCCTCCTCCGTGACGGTCCAATCGCTTGAGCGAACGATCTCGGTAAGGTTGCTGGCCGAAATCTTGTCACGAACCACCGAGTCCAGAATGTCGTTGAGCCTCCGGATGCCGCCATCGACATCACGCACACGCTGGTAGAACATCAATGGATCGGCAATCCGCCATCGCGCGGTCGTATCCACGAGGATGAACTGCTCGCCGCGCGTTGGAATCTGGTTCGGATCGCCATCCCAGGAAAGGAGCCTTTTGTCGAACCGCACGATGTTCTGAATGAAGGGCAGCTTAAAATGAAGCCCCGGCTCGGTGATCGGTTCGCCGCGCGGCTCGCCGAATTGAAGCACGATCACCTGGTCCGCTTCATCGACGACGAACGCCGCGCTGTACAGAACCAGCGCCCCCAGAAGAACAACCACGACCGACAGTATGGCCAGGATGGCACTTCGCGAAATCTCTGGCGGTGGCCGCCTCGTCACGACATCATCTCTCAGTCGCATCATCGTTCACCTCGCGTCGTCTGGGTGGGAAGGCCGTTGTGCTGGCCAAGGTTCAGGAGTGGAATCGGTCCGGTCTGGCCGGGTTCGACAACGTAAATTTGGCCGATCCGGGGCAGCACGCGATCGGTCATTTCCAGGTAAAGCCGCCGGCGGGTGATTTCCGGGGCATTACGATACTCGGCGAAGATGGCCGTGAAGCGATCGGCTTCTCCGCGTGCACGGTTGGTCCGCTCCATGGCATATCCCTGAGCCTCGGCGATCACCTGCAATGCCTGGCCCGTGGCACGGGGGATGACCTGGTTGCGTCGCTTCTCGGCTTCGTTCACCAGGCGCTCCCGCTCCTGCTCGGCCTGATTGACTTCGTTGAATGCGGGCTTGACCCGCTCGGGTGGCGTCACATCCTGAAGCTCGATTCGACGGACCACAACACCCATATCAAAGCTCTTAAGAATCTCCTCGAGTTCATCGCGGGCCTTCTGAGCCACCTCGACGCGTTTTTCGGTCAGCACGCGGCTTCCCAGTGAGTTGCCCACGATTCGACGCATGACCGCCTCGGAAATATCGCGAATAGTCTTCTCCGGCTCGCGCACCCGATGGAGGAACAGGTTCGCATCCTCAACCCGATACTGCACCACCCATTCCACATCGATTACCTTCAGGTCACCAGTGAGCATCAGCGATTCATCGCGATGCTCCGGCCTCTTCTCGTACTGCGTGCGACCACTGACACTGAGCGTGCGGAAGCCGAACTCCTCGGTCAACTGCCGTTCGGTCGGGACGAAATACGCCCGATCAATGCCCAGCGGCCACTTGAAGTGCAGCCCGGGCGGGCGGATATCCACGACCTTGCCGAATCGCTTGACCACGGCTTGGCCTTCCGGGGCCACCGTGTGGAACGAGGTCAGCGCGACGACCAGAAGAAAACAGACCACCAACGTTCCGATGATGATGATCGGCCCCAGCTTCGAAAAGTCGGCCTGCGCCAAATGGCGTTCCAGCGAACGCAGATTGAACGAGTCTTTGGTCATGGTCGATGACTCCTTGTTTTTTCGGACCATACGCCAAGCGTTGGCTGTGTTCAAGCGGAATCCATCCGCCACCGCGAGGGCTTGATCGCGGCCCATCCCCGCCCGCGTTATGTCCCCAATGTTCAGCCCGGCGGATCGCCGGAAAGCGCGGTTGAGCCGCGGCGACACGGCTCAACCGATGCGATACGCGGGCATCGTAATCGTCGGCAGGCCCATCCTCGCCAGCGTGCTCTGCACGTATTCCCGCCAGTACGGCCAGACATTATAAACCGCATTGACCTCCGCGAACGCCTGAAGCTGGTCTTTGCCGTACTTGTCGATTTCCGGAAGCTGGTAAACCAGTTGAAAGGTGGCCCCGATCAGGAGCCGGCCGGCAGGAACCCATGCCTGCTGCGATCCGGCCTGGGCCGAGGCGCGATCGGCGGTTTCTTCCTGAGTGCCCGACGCAGCCTGCCCCGACCCGCCGGGATTGGGTGATTCCTCCAGCACCAGGTCTACCAGCACACGGAGGATGGAAGGTTCCGGGTGCGTATCGCCGCGCACGCGATGCCGCGCCCGGAGTGACTTGCGTGTGCCGGGCGTCGGCGGCTTGCCCAGCGAAGTCTGGGAAGCGACCAGCCGCACATTGAGGATGCTGACCGACTGCGCAACTTCCCCGGCCATCTGTACTATGCGCTCGCGGGATGGACGGGACTGAGTTGGGTTTGGGGTCTTTGCCATGGGTCGCTCCGGGATCATCCGGCCAATGATGTTCGCCGACCCGGCGAAGTCACCGGCTCGGACTCCAGCTTCAGCGGTTCCTCGTTCACGTCGCCGATCCAGAGGGTTTCAGGGTCTTCGTGCCAGTCGTCCATATCCGGTATCCGCACATACCGCCCGCGGGGCTCACCCGCCGGCCGCGTCATCGGCTCAAGACTCCTCCCAAGGGCCAGCAGCAGGTCACTGAGCGTCCGCAGTGTCAGATTGCGCCCACCGCCGAGCATCTGCGAAACCTGCCCCTTGGTGCGTCCGAGCCGACGCGACAGTTCCGTGCGATTGATGCCCTGCTGCTCCATCAGCCGGCAGATTTCAACCGTCAGTTCCACGATCGTCTGCTCCTGGGCCAGCAGTCGATTGGCCTGGGCATCCTTCTGGAAACGTTCGACATCACTCTCGGTGCGCTTGGTCATCTTGGTGTCCTCATCGAAGCGGTTCGAATCCGCGATCATCGGTTCACTTTCTTCTTTCCCCCGCCCGACGCCCGGCTCGGCGTGGCGTCAAGCACCTGCTGGCGAATCGTCCGGGCACGCTGGATTTCCACCTGGAATGCCTTGCGCGGCAACTTTCGGCAACCGTGCGTCAACACCCACTCATCCCCCATCCGAAAGCAGAGCAGCCGCAACGCCGGTGAGTTGATCTTGATCTCCCAGATGTCCGCATCCAGTCGGCGGAACATCTGCTCGTTGGGCAGCTCGCCCTCATCGCCCAGAACCTTGATCCGCGAGTTGAATTTGGCGCGTTCAGCGAGACTCAATCCTTCCAGGAACGCCCGGGCCGGCATCGATCCGTTGGCCAACACCGCATAGCGCAGTGTGGCGCGTCGCCCCTTGTAGGGGATCGGGGTGTCGGACGGATTGGCCATGGGCAGAGTTTACTTTTACGTAAACCATACCCTCCGAATGCGGTTCAGTCAAGTGGCGCTGCCCACCGCCCTGCTATTATGGTCCCCCGGCCAGGCGACCACGCCGGCGGCCGCATCCCAAACCCAATATTGGGCCAGCCTTATGCCTCTACTTGTTGATGTCCGATTCTTCAATTCGCTCACCCGGCAGGTCGAGCCGTTTCAGCCGATCGAGCCCGGGTTGGTTCGGATGTACAACTGCGGGCCGACGGTTTACGACTTCGCCCACATCGGGAACTTTCGAACCTTTCTCTTCGCGGATGTGCTGCGCCGCTTCCTCGAACTCATCGGCCTGCGGGTCGAC
>JAFIFY010000083.1 GCA_020831765.1 Phycisphaeraceae bacterium
CTGAAACAGCGAAAGGTTATTGTCTTGACTTCGGGTCTTGAAATCGTTGTGCTTGGCAGACCATCGAGCTTAGGAAATGCAACCAACCAGCCAATCCAAGCCGCGCATGGCGTCGCTGTTGCGCAGCGTGGGCTCCCGGGCGGCAACGTCGCCGAGCCTGCCCCCACCCAGGCCGCAATCGCCCCGGCTGCGGCACTGATGGCCGTGCAACCAAAGGCACTGCACCCTGACCTTCGGTTCATCAACGCCGAGCCAGCAGTGAATGCTCCCGGTGGGATTCAAAGCGACGAACATTCCGTGCAAGAGGTCGTGGCCCGGCCCGACGATCCTAATTCATCAATCGATGATCGCCAAGCGCTCGGAGTGAACGCACTGCTGACTGAAGCCCTTTCGTTGGCACAGGGGATCGAAGAGTGGTCCACTCAGGGGTTCATCAAGGCGGAGGTTCTGCATTTCATCGCGCAAGCCCAAGCGCAATTCGGGCAGTTCAACGGAGCTCTCGCAACGGCGCGAGAAATCGGGGATTTATTCTGGAAGGCGCGGGCCTTGGAGGACATCGCGATGGCACAGGCCAAGGCGGGACAGTCTGCAGATGCCCGCACTTCGTTCAATGAAGCCGTGTCGAATGCCAGAAAGATCGGGGGTGGCGGTCAGCAGTTCGAAGCCTTGCGCAGCATTGCCGAATCACAGGCTAAGTCCGGGCAGTTCAGCGAGGCTCTGGCAACCGCGCGAGAGATCGAATCTCTGAGGTTCCAAGCTTGGGCTCTGCAAGGTATCGCGGAAGCACAGGCCGAGGCGGGGCAGCAGGAAGCATCTCGAGCTTCGTTCAGAATCGCCATGTCCAGTGCTCGGAAGATCGAGAGCGTATCGCTCAGGGCGATGGCCCTGCATGACATTGGGGAATCCCAATCAAGGGTTGGGCAGCAGGAATCGGCTCGTGCCGTGCTCAGCGAAGCCTTGCCCGCCGCGCGGGGGATTGAGCGTGCATTCCGCAGGTCGGGGCTCCTGCGAAGCATTGCCGAAGTGTTGGCCGGCGCCGGGCAGATGGAAGCAGCTCGCAATGCCCTGAATGATGCCCTGTCTGCTGCCCGGCAGGTCACGGATGCAGATGACAAGGCAGAGGCGCTCCACGGGATTGCCTCATCACAGGCCAAGGTTGGGCAGATAGCTGAGGCCGTTTCAACGGCGAGGGAGATCGAAGAAGCGTTTTGGAGAGCATCGGCCCTGCGCATCGTCGCCAAGGCACAAGCCGAACTCGGTCAGCAAGACGCGGCTCGTACTGCGTTCCACGAAGCCCTATCTGCAGCAAGGGGAATTGAGAATGAGCACAGCAAGTCGCTGATCCTGCCAGGCATCGCGCAAGCCCAAGCTATGGCCGGGCAATTCATTGACGCTCTATCGACGGCGGACGAGATCACATGCATGATTGGCAAATCGGTGGCTTTGCGGGGCATCGCCGAAGCCCAGGCCAAGGCCGGCCAGACCAGGCAAGCCCTCTCCACGGCGCGTCGAATCGAAGATGCGGAAAGCAGAGCGACCGCCCTGCTACGCATTGCGGTAGCTCAGGCCGAGGTCGGTCGGCAGGAAGCAGCCGGTGCCATGTTCAGCGAATCCCTATCCGCCGCGTTGGAGATCGATGAGGCACATTGGAAGGCGGAGATCCTACGAGAAATCGCCCGAGCACAGGCCGAGGCGGGGCAGCAGGAAGCAGCCGGGGCAACGTTCCGCCAAGCTGCCCGCACTGCGCGCGAGATTGCCGATTCATCCGGCAGGGCACGGGCTCTGACGGGTATTGCAGTGGACTTGATCGGAAGTCAGGATGCCCGTTCCCGGTAACTGTTCCATCATCCCCCTGGTCTGAAGCCGTACCAGCCGCAACGGAAGATGGGTTCAGGCCGGGGGTTGCCAGTGATCGGGGAATCACTTGGGTTTACCTCGTCTGGCAGTGCTGAGCCGATTCGGCCGGCCAGCGCAGTCGAGCGGACTCAACGCATGTCACCGATCGGCTTTACTCTTCTCGACGATCTCGAGCGCCCAACCATCCGACTGAATCTCGAACCCGAACCGTGGAAGCTTGACGACCTTCTCCACCGAACCGGTGTCCGATGTTGAAGTCAGCAGAATGTGATCACGGTATCTCCGCATTGGGATCGATTCGGATTCGCCAGAAGGGGCTGTGGCGCTGTTCGGTGGTGGTGTAGAGTGCCTGGCCTTCCAGGTCGTAGGCGATTGCTTCGCCCTGGCGGCGGATCGGCATGGCGACCTGAATCGGTTCGTGCTCGCGAATCACATCGGACCACCGTTCATCGCCATCCCGTATCCACTCAAATGCATCGCCATAGGTCAGGACGATCAGTCGGCGGCCATCAGGCGAGAGGTCCATCGCGGTGGGAATGCCCATCGGAAGGTCGGCCACCCGGCTTGCGGTCCGTACGGTCTGATTGTCCAGTTCTTCGGGCCAGGGCACCTCGTAAAGCCCCGGTCGGACATCCTTGCGGGCTGGAATCTGCCCGAGGCGCCATGGTTTATCGACGATCAATATCACCCGATGAACCGGATCAAAAGCCAGCGACTCGGCATCGCGCGGCCCGTCCTCGTATCGGTATCGGATCGCGGCTTGGGCCGAAAGCGTGCCCGGCTGGTCTGGATCATCGGGTAGAGCTTCAGGTTCGGGCACCAGGTAGATCTGCACTTCCCGCCGCCGCGCACGGTTGTCGCCGATATCGCCGACCAGCAGCATCGGGCGGCCATCGAATTCAATGGCCGCGATGTCTTCCCAGTCGATATTTCGCGCGCCCTGGACTTGGAACTCGCCCATTTGCTCTCCCTTGGGTCCGAGCAGAAAGAGGCGGGCACGATCGCCCGAGTCGTTATGGGTCCAGAACAGGCCCGGATGACGCCGGGAGGCGATCAGCCCACTGCTCTCGACGATCGCCGGCGATTGGAGCTCGCCGATCTGCTCCGGTGCCATGTAATGCGATTCGCCGCCGCGAAAATCTTCGCGCCAGTCCAATGAATCGGTCCATAACCAGATGCCGGTCCCGGCCCCGACCAATACCGCAACCATGATCACCGCGAGGATTTTCCACATGGCAGCTATACCCCCTGGGTCTGGTCAAGGTTCATCGGTCCATACCGGGTTGCTGGAATGGTCGGTCCACCCATGGGCCACACAGACTTGAAATAAACGGGGCCATGGACGCGGTTGGAGCGCCTTGGCGATTCCGCCCCCGAAGCCGGAAAAGGTCGATCGCCCACCGTCCCGCGGCTTCAAACGTTCCTGGGGCTGGGGGGGCCGGGGGCCTTGACCCCGGCGGGCGCGGGCGATGGACAGACTAACGGGAAAGCTTCAGGGACTCGCGAAGCAGGGTCGTCGGCGGCGTCAGTGCGCCCAGCGCGCGGGCCGCCTCGATGGCCAGATCGCCCCGGGTCCGCTCGACCATCTCACGAAGTCGATGCATCTGGGCGGAAGTCAGTCGATTGC
Source organism: Phycisphaeraceae bacterium (assembly GCA_020831765.1). Classification (GTDB taxonomy): domain Bacteria; phylum Planctomycetota; class Phycisphaerae; order Phycisphaerales; family Phycisphaeraceae; genus JAFIFY01. Next base: position 3,485 of record JAFIFY010000083.1, read on the forward strand.
CATGGAGATTGGCCGATTCGGCCAGGGAGCCCAACAGGCTGATCCTCAAAGTTTCATCAATCTGATCATCCATCGCCACGGCGGCCAACGCACGCTGGGCATCGTCACTCTCGATGAGGGCCAGACATCGGCCGCCCCCCCGCGCCACCTCGGTTCGCGGATCACGAAGCGACTCGATCAGCACCTGCTGGGCATCGCCGATCCTGAAGACGGGATTTCGCGTCAAGGCGATTTCGCGCAGCGCCAGCAGGGCCTCAATCGCGTAGCCCTGGGCTTCAAGCGGCTCGATCCGACCGGCCTCGCCCAGATCGATGGCCCGGCGAATGGCATCATTGAAAACCGCCTCCGCACCTGTCGGCTCGTCGCCGGCGTTGTCGGCGTGAACCATTCTCGCCGTCTGGCCGTGCCTGGCCTCAAGTTCAGACCAGTCCAGCGAAGTGGTCACTGCCACGACCGGCGTGGCCGCCATCCGGTAATCCGCCGTGGCCTGCACATACGTGGCGGCGATCATGGAGGAATTGCCGATCACCACCAGCAGATCGACGCCCGGCGTGTGGCGAACATCGCCCAGAACATCGGTCAGGCTTGGTCCGCGGATGATCCGGTAATCGCGAAGTTCATCCAGCCTCGCGGCCGCCTGGTTCAAGCTTTCTTCATCCTGGGAAATGATGACGGCAAAGCGTTGGCCCGACTGCTTGACGGCTTCGGAGAGGACGGGGACGACCCGGTGAGCCTGCTCGAACGGATCACGGGGATGGGTCCGGGCCAGGGCCAGGGCCGCCTCGAAGCGGATGCGACGATTGGGGTGGCTCAGGGCGGTGAGCATTGGCCGAACCTGGCCCTCGATGCTGAGCATGGCCGCGAGGCTACCGGTATCGGTCAGCGCCGCGAGGGCGAAGCGGGCCAGTTCGGTTTCCTGATCGCTGATGGCCATACGCAGCACGGGCAACTGATGGGCGGGACCGGCCAGACGGAGATAAAACTCCGCTGGCTGCTCGAACGGATAGCTCTCATCGGCGGCTCCGTCCAGCCGGATCTGGCGACGGCTGTTGGCGGCCAGCATCACGGTCACGGCTTCACTGAGGGTGGCATCGAGTCGAAGGGCATTGCCCGCGGCATGGAGCGCGCGAATATCGGCGTGAACATTGGCCGGAACCGTCACCCCCAAAAGGCCGACGTCGGGCCGGAACGTCCATATCCTTCCATGATCGGCACGCTCTTCGTACCCATTGACCGGCTGGTTGAGCGTCCCGGCGCGGTAGAACCGCTGTGCCTGCCAGAGATACCACTCGGCGGCCCGCGGACTTTCGCTCAGGCGATTGGCCTTGGCAATCATGGCCAGCGCGATGCCGGCCGCCTGGCGTGCTGTCTCACCGCTGGTCCGGTTCTCGATGATTTCGGCAAGGTATGGCAGCGCATCGGTGTAGCCCAGTTCGCCAAGGATCTGCGCCACGCGGACCTGGTGGATTGATTCGAGGTGGGGCAACGACACGCTCAGTGGGTAGCTGACCGACCGTCCCATATCAAGCATGGCGCGGGAAATATAGGGGTGCAGCTCGCGCTTCGAATCATCGGTGAGTGTGGCCAGCAGCGCCGGAACGGCGTTCTGGCCGGCGCTGACCAGAAATCGCGTGGCTCGAAGGTTCGGCCGCTGGCCGCGGCCTAAATCATCGATGGCCCGGGCGATCCGCTCCGGATCGTTGACACGCTCAAGGGTGGCCGCCGTCAAACGCCGATCGATCTCGATCCCGATCGGCCTGAGCAGATCGTTGCCGAGCACAAAGCCGCGAAACCGATCGAACGAGTATTCCGGCAGACTCTCAACGATGTCCAGTAATTCGGCGTCCGTCACCCGGCCCTCCAGGGCCAGCCAACTGTCCCGGGCCAATTCCGGCTGCGCGATGATCACATAGTGGCCAAAATCCTCCCACAGGTCGGCATTGCCGGGCTGCTGTGCCCCCGCGATGCGAGGCAGGGTCATCAAGAGGATGGAAAAGGCCGTCAAGCAGACGAGGCGACGCACGGACAATGAATTCATGGGCTAGGCTCCCAAGCCGGGCGGTAAATCGTGTCGGTAGCCAGTAATCGCTCAAATTTATCGACGGGCAACGATAACGTCAAACCCATGTGTGCGTTCGTCGCACGGCCCGATGTGCCGGTCCCTGCGACGGCGCACCATCCGGCCGGGACCGGGCCCGATCGCGTGCATGATCATCTGCTAAGATTTTCCGGGAACGGGGCGATCGAGGATCGACTGGTGACTGAACCAATCCGACCGCCGGCCGGATCAGTCGCCTGGACAAGCCCGAGCCTTGCCACAACCCCCGATACCTCGGCCGCACGGATTGACCTTCCATGCTCAAGTTTCTCATCTCCGACCGTTCCGACGATCCCCAGCAGCGTGTGCTGCGCAACGCGTACATGATGGATTCGGACCATGCCGCCATCCGGGCGGAACTGTTCTTCGACCAGAACCTGCTGCTGTGCCGCAAACGTGAGACGGGCGCGGCGTCATTCGCATCGCTCTACGAGGTCGGCGAATGCGGCCAACTGACCCTCCAGACCTGCCTGCTTCCGGACCGCGATGAGCCCTACCTTCTGGCGCTGGAGCTTGTCCGACACCGCATCATGTTGATCTACAACAAGATGGAAGAATGGGGCATGTTCGACCTTCCCGAGAACCACTCGGTCACTCGCCGGTTCGAGCGGGCCCGCCGGCTGTTCATCGATGCCATCTGCGTTCGACATTCCAACGCTATGGAAGCCGACCGTCTGGCCAAGGATGCGCTCGTCTGCGCCATCGATGGAAGCGAGGAACTTGCGTTGGCGCATGCCGAGATTCTGCTCAGTCGCCGCCGCGCAACCGGCAACCTGCCCCGCTTTCCCATCGGGAGCGGCGTCGCCCTGAACCAGGTCCATGAGCGGATTCGAACCAGTCTGACCAGCAACTTCGACTTTGTCTGTCTGCCGCTTCCCTGGCGAAAGCTATGTGCCTCGGCAAGTGAATACGACTGGACCCGGACCGATGAATGGGTTGAGTGGGCCAGCCGGATGCGGCTGCCGGTGATCGGAGGTCCGCTGATCAGCTTCGATCCCAACACACTACCGGATTGGGTCTACATCTGGCAGCATGATTTTGAACACATGCGCGACCTGGTGTATGAGCATATCGAGCGCGTGGTGGCGCGATATCGCAATGTGATCCAGTCCTGGACTGTGCTAAGCGGTCTGCACGTCAACGAGCATATGCCGTTCAACCTCGAACAGGTGCTTGATCTGACGCGAACCGCGGCCATGCTGGTCAAGCGCCTGGCTCCGCAATCCAGAGTCATCGTGGAACTGGTTCAGCCGTTTGGCGAGTACTCGGCGACCAATCCAAGGTCCATCCCGCCGGTGATGTATGTTGAGCAGCTCATTCAGAACAACATGCCGATGGACGCCCTGGGCCTGCGACTGGCGGTCGGGCACGCGGTCAGCGGACAGTATGCACGGGATCTGATGCAGATCTCGCACCTCCTGGACCAATACGCTTCCTACGGCAAACCGCTACATCTTTCCGTGGCCGCGCCCAGCGATACGATCACCTCGATGATGATCCAGTCCCCCGACGGCCAGACGCCGGCCGATGCGCAAGGCGGCTTCTGGCGACGGCCCTGGTCGTCACAGGTCCAGGGCCGTTGGCTCGAGGCCATTTTCACGATCGCCATGAGCAAACCGCTTGTCGAGTCGGTCAGTTGGCAGGAATTCATCGACCATCCGGAAAGCGAAGTTCCCCTGTGCGGCCTGGTCTCCGAAGCGCTGCAACCCAAACCGGCCTTCAAACGCCTGGTCAGTTTTCGTCAACGACTGACGGGACGGGCCTCCTGGCCCCAGACCTCGCCCACCGCTGACCGTGTGCCCGGCCCATCGGAGGGTGATCAAGGCTCGGGGCCTCCATCGTCGCCAATCACGGGTCAGCCGATCGATCCCATCGTCGCCCAGCAGGCCCATGCCCCCGAGGAAGATGGTGCCGATTCGGCGTTGCGACATGTCACGGATGCTTCCGATCCGCCGATCACGCTGCCGGACAAGGCCAGCACCAAGCACCATGGCAAACGGCCCTAGCTTCAATGCCCCGGCGTGGTCCCGGTCCGCCAAGCTCCATGCGTGCGATCCGCTCGGTATCATCCGACAGGACATCGGACGCGGCTGTCTTTTTTCGCTATCATTTCGGCAACGACGACGTGGCACATCGCAAGCGAAGAGCCCGGAACACGATGCAGGCAGAAGCCGGAAATCATGGATAGCGTGCTTCAGGAAAAACTGAACCATTGCCTCAGACACGCCGCGCGGCAGAGCGGCGATCCGCTGCTCGTGCGTGAACTGGCAGCGCTGGCCGATCCGTTGCGCGGGCTGGAGCACGCGGGGTTTCTCGAATTCGCCCGCTGGCTGGCCACCGCCGGCGACATTACGCCTGGGTCGGCACGGGCCGGTGAGCTTGTCGGTCTGACCGATATGCTTTCCGATCCATGGCCGGAGTCGGGCCAGGGGCGCATCGCCGCAGTTCGGAAGTTGCTCGATCTTCGCTGGGGGCTGCAACCGCCGCGCCTGGCGCTGTTCACTCAGATCGCCAACATTCCCGGCGGGATTCGGTTTCTGGTTGAACTGCGCGCCCGCCTGCTGACCACCATCGCCGAGCAACCGGAGCTGCCCGAGCTTCAATTGGTGGATGCTGATCTGCTGGGGCTGTTCAGATCCTGGTTCAACTACGGCTTTCTCAGGCTGGTGCCGATCGACTGGCACCGCACACCCGCCGCGCAACTTGAAAAGCTGATGGCGTTCGAGACAGTTCATCCGATGGCGGATTGGACCGACCTTCGGCGCCGACTGGAGAAGGATCGGCTCTGCTATGCCTTCTTCCACCCGAACATGCCCGACGAACCGCTGATCTTCGTCGAAATCGCCCTGACCCGCACCATCGCAACCTCGATCGACGGCATCTTCGATCCGGACAAGCGCCTTGAGTCCACGCGCGATGCGACCACCGCGATCTTCTATTCGATCAATGCCACCCAACCGGGATTGGCCGGCGTCAGTCTGGGCAACTCGCTGATCAAGACCGTGGTGGAAGACCTCAAGCGTCGGTATCCGCAGCTCCGGCGATTCAGCAGCCTCAGCCCGATGCCCGGTTTCCGCGAACGTTACCTGTTCCCGATTCTCAGGCGGGCCGGGTCTTCGCGGAACTTCATCTTGACCGGTGAGCAATTGACCGACTTTTTCGACCCGGCCGACCGCGAATTGATCATCAGGGGAACCAATGCCCCTGACGTCATCGAGGCGTTGGCGATCCGACTTGCCGATGATCAATGGGTCGATGACCGCGCCATCCGCTTTGCGCTCAAGCCCGGCCTGCTTCGGGCCGCCCATCACTATCTGAGCCAAGAAAAGCGGCGCGGCGGGCCGCTCGATCCGGTGGCGGGGTTTCATCTCAAAAACGGGGCCGTGCTCTACAACATCAATTTCCTGAGCAATACCAGCGCCAAGGGCATGGCCGAATCGTGGGGATTGACCGTCAATTACCACTACGACTTGAACCGGATCGAAGCCAACCAGCACGAAGCGCTCGAGGGCCGTTGCGTGGTGTCGCCGCAATTGGAACGTATGCTGCAACTGGGCGCTTCGGGCTGATCGCCTGGCGGCCGGTTTTTTCAGCGATCGGCCACCGCGCCATCTTCGGTGAAGTAAGCGCGATTGAGGGTTCCCGGCTTCCAGTCGCGATCCGACTTCTCCAGGGCCTCTTCATCCATGGTCACGCCCAGGCCCGGCCCGGGGGGAAGCCCCATGTTCGGACCACGTTGGGGAAAGCTCAGGCCCCGCGCAAACGGATTCCGCTCCACGATGTGCTGATAGGCTTCGGTGATGATGAAATTGTTGATCGCCGCCGCGACATGAAGCGTCGCCGACAGGCCCAGCGCCGAATGGGTCGAGTGCGGGGCCAGCGGCACACTGTACATCTCACAGATCGCCGCCAGCTTCATCATCTGGCTGATGCCACCCATGCGAACAATGTCCGGGTTCACCACATCAACCCAGCGACCCTCCAGCGGCCGCCGAAACGCCCAGATGCCCGCCAGTCGCTCGCCCTTGGCCAGAGGAACTGTGGTCGCCTCCTTGACCCGGGCCAGGTCTTCGATCCGATCCGGCGGCACCACCTCTTCGAAATAGAGAATGTCCTGATCCTCGATGCGACGGCAAAGCTGGATCGCGACCTGCGCGGTGAACTTGCCGTGACCATCGAGCATGACATAGCCATCCCGGCCCACGTTTTCCCGGGCGCGGCGGACGGCTTCGACAATCGGATCGATACGGGCCGGCCGCTCGACCATCGCATGCAGACGATGCGTGGTGACCTTATGGCCTCGTTCGTTGGGGTAATACGCGATGCGATCCCGGCAAGGCCCGCCCAGCAGTGTGTACACCGGCACATCAAGCAATCGACCCTTGATATCCCAAAGCGCCATGTCGATGGCGCCGATCACGCTCATGTGCGTCATCCCGCCGCGCATGTTCCGGTGCGCCCGGTAGAGCATCTGCCAGATGTGCTCGGCCGCCGTCGGGTTGACCCCGACCAGCAGCCCCTTGAACCACTCGGTGAACCGCTTGGCGATGCCGTGATCCGGCAGCGTGGTGAATTCACCGAAACCGAACACTTCATCCTCGTTGGTTGAAATTTTCACGTATCCCGGGCCGGCGGCGTAATACCGCACATCGGTGATCCGGATTTCATCCTCACCGGCCTGCCGAGGCCGACGGCCGGCGTCCTGGGCAACGGCCGTTGGGCCCAATAAACCCAATCCGGCCCAGGCACCCAGCGCCCCGGCGGCGGCCAGCGAGCCGAAAACCTGCCTGCGATTCATGTCCATGGGTTCGCACTCCTGTAGCCCCCCGGTCAACACGGGCAACGAATCATCCGGCGATAAGCTTGCCCCGGCTCATCCAAACCGACCGGGTCGCCAGGGCGAACCGGACCTCAACCGATGCCCATGTTCTTCTCGACGAAATGGATATGCACGTTGCTCTGGCGGAAGTCGGCGTTGCGCATGATGTCCTGTTGCAGGGGGACGGTGGTCTTGATCGGTTCAATGCGAAATTCCGAGAGCGCCCGCTGCATCGTGGTGATCGCTTCTTCGCGCGTCGGTTGGTGGACGATCAGCTTGGCGATCATCGAGTCGTAATTGGGGGGCACGCGATAGCCGGCGGTGCAATGCGTATCCACCCGCACGCCCGGTCCGCCGGGCAGTTCCCATCGCTGGATCGTGCCCGGGCTCGGTGCGAACCGATTGGCCGGGTCTTCGGCGTTGATGCGCGCCTCGATGGCGTGGCCTCGCTGGGTGATCTGTTTCTGGGTGATATCCAGGGGCAGGCCGGCGGCGACACGAATCTGCATCTTGACCAGGTCAAGCCCGGTCACCATCTCGGTCACCGGATGCTCGACCTGCAGCCGCGTGTTGACCTCCATGAGATAGAACTGCTTATCCTCACCCATCAGGAATTCCACGGTTCCGGCGGAAAAATAACCGGCCGCGCGAGCCAGACGGACGGCCGACTGGCAGACCCGCTTTCGGGATTCATCATCCAACACCGGCGAGGGCGATTCTTCGATCAGCTTCTGGTGCCGCCGCTGCATGGTGCAGTCGCGTTCGAACAGGTGCAGCACATTGCCTTCCTGGTCGCCGAAAATCTGCACTTCGATATGCCGGGCATTGCTGATGTATTTCTCGACGTAGACGGTCGAATCGCCGAATGCGCCCTTGGCCTCGGCCATGGCGCTGGACAGGCCGCTGCGCAGGGAGATGTCGTTCTGGGCGATGCGCATGCCCCGGCCGCCACCACCGGCCGCCGCTTTGATCATCACCGGATAGCCGATCTCGCGGGCGATCTTGAGCGCCTGCTCTTCATTCTCGATCTTTCCCTTGCTCCCCGGAGAGGTGGGAACCTTGCCCGCCAGCGCGATTTCTCGGCAACTGACCTTGTCCCCGAGCTTGCGCATCGCATCGACGCTGGGCCCGATGAACTCGATGTTGCATGACCGGCAGATATCGGCGAAGTGGCTGTTTTCGGCCAGAAAGCCGTACCCGGGATGGATCGCCTGCACGTTGGCCACTTCCGCGGCGCTGATGATCGCCGGGATGTTCAGGTAACTCTCCGACGCGGCCGGCGGGCCGATGCAGATCGCGTGATCGGCCATTCGAGTGTGCAGCGAATCACGATCCGCCGTCGAGTAGACCGCGACGGTCTCGATGCCCATCTCGCGGGCAGCGCGGATGATGCGGACGGCGATCTCGCCTCGATTGGCTATCAGAATCCGATTGAACATGAACCGTGTATTCCCGATGGACCGCGGCGATGGATGCGGTCGATGGCGTATTGGTCTGGAAACGTATTCGAGAGGGCGGCCGAGCTCAGCCCTCCGGTCACGGACGCACCATGATCAACGCCTGACCGAATTCAACGCCCTGGCCGTTGCTGACCAGAATCTTCTCCACCACCCCGCCGATCTCGGATTTGATCTCGTTAAAAACCTTCATGGCTTCGATGATGCAGACCACCTGGCCCGGCTCGATGGTCTGTCCCACCTTCACGAAGGGCGCGGCATCAGGACTTGGCGAGGCGTAATACGTTCCCACCATGGGACTGGGCACCGGCACCAGACCCTCATCGGCCTCGGGCACCGCGGGCTGGGCCGACGAAGGTGCGGGCACCGCGACCGGCGCGGGGGCGACCGGTGGCGCAGCATGATGCGCGACCGGCTGGCCACCACCGCCTCGTCTGATACGGACCTTTTCCCCCTGATCCTCAAGGTCAACCTCGGTCAGGTCATGGTCCACCATCATTTTGATCAACGATTTGATTGTCTTGAGATCAATCATGCGTGATCCATCTCTCCTGGGTTTGGGGGCTCATCAGCGCTCCGGAGCGATCGGCCAGCCACAGGTGGGGGACCGCGTTCCCAAAGTTCGGGAATCGCCAACGGGACGCCTTGGTCTTAGATGATGGCCGATTCAAGGTCTTTGGGCAAGTGGGTGAGCAGTTCGTAACCCTTCGGGGTCACCAGTACATCATCCTCGATGCGGACGCCTCCGATTCCGGGCAGATAGATTCCAGGCTCGACCGTTACCACCTGACCGGGCTCGAGGCAGCCCTTGCCGCGAAACGACAACACGGGCAGCTCGTGGATGTCCAGGCCCAGACCGTGCCCAAGGCCATGGCCGAACCGCTTGGCGTATCCGGCCTTTTCAATGATCTTCCGAGCGACCGCATCGACCTCAATCATGGACCTGCCGGGCCGGATCGCCTCGATGGCCGCCGTTTGAGCTTCCAGAACGACGGCGTAGATTTCCCGAATCCTGCGCGGCATGCTTCCGAACGCCACCACCCGGGTCATGTCCGAACAGTAGCCTTCGTAGACCGCGCCCCAGTCGATCAGCAGGATGCCGCGCTTGCGCGCCTTCTGCCGGCCCGGGATGGCATGGGGCAGCGCGGCGTTGGCATCGGCGGCCACGATCGTGGGAAACGCCGGACCGGAAGCGCCGCGCCTGCCCATCTCAAACTCGAGCAATGCCGCGATGTGCCGCTCGGTCATTCCCGGCTCGATCGACTTCAAGAGAGCCGAGAAAGCCTCCTGCTGAATCTTCGCCGCGGCCCGGATTCGGCTCAGTTCATCCTTGTCCTTGATGGCACGATGCGCCAGCAATCCATCATCAACCTCCTTGAATGACCCGGCACCCAGCACCTTGTTCAGCGTTCGCCTCTGGGCCAGCGTCACATGATCGGACTGCAGCGCGATCCGCGGTGATTTTCGCTTGTCCAACAGCCGCTTGAGCTCTTCGGCCAGGCCGCCCGAGCGAATATGCTTGATCGAACCGGGCGCTTCACGGTCGATCTGCTCGTCAAAGCGGGCATCACTGAGAATGTGCGGCTTCCCCCCCACCGCCGGTATCCAGGCCCAACTGTCTTCCCCCACGAACCCGGTGAGATATCGAATGTCCCTGGGGTTGGTCACGAGGAGTCCGGAACATCCCCACGAGCGAATCCGTTTGCGAACCAGTCGCAGGCGCGAAGCGGTCGAGCGGGACCGCGATCGATGATGGATTGAAGCAACCTTCCGAGCCATGGGGGCATCCTTGTGGAGTGTGTTCCGGTCTGGCGGCGATCGAAGCCATGATGCGCTTGACAAGATGCGCTTGGCCAGATGCGCTGGATGGATCAGAGCCGCCGGAGGTGAAAGCCGCCATCGACATTGATGGTTTCCCCGGTCGAGAACGGAAAAGCACCGCCCGCGATCGCGGCAACCGCCCTGCCAATATCCTCCGGCCGACCCCAGCGACGGATCGGCGTCAGGCCCTGTTCGAGGATCAGCTTGTCGTACTTCTCCTTGACGCCGCTGGTCATGTCCGTCTCGATGATACCGGGGCGAATCTCGAAAACCTGAATGCCGTGTTCAGCCAGCCGCGCGGCGAACAGCGCGGTCATCATGCCGATGCCCGCCTTGGCCACGCAATATTCACCCCGATTGACGCTGGCGGCGTAGGCACTGATCGAGCCGATGTTGATGATCGCCGGTGTCACTCGATCGCCGAAATCCGCTCGATGTTCGATCATGTGCAGCGAGACCAACTGGCTGAACATGAACGGGCCCTTGAGATTGGTGGCCAGCACCTCATCAAAGCTCTGTTCACTCATCTCCAGCAGGTCCGCGCGTACCTTCGGGGCCATGCCGGCGTTGTTGACAAGCAGATCGACCGGGCCGAAAGCCTCGCCGGCCTGATCGAGCATCCGCCGGCGATCGGCATCGACGCCGACATCGGCGCGGACAATCACCGCTTCGCCCCCGGCTTGGCGAACCTGATCGGCCGTGAGCTGCGCTGCCTCGGCGTTGCTGTGGTAGTTGATCAGCAGCCTTGCGCCGTCGGCGGCCAGCGATAGCGCGATGGCACGACCGATGCCCCGGCCCGCGCCGGTCACGATGGCCACACGGTGGCTCTCACGTTCAGACAATGGACGGCTCCTTTTCGTGGAAGGAGCGGCTATTCTACTCCAGCACGAACCGGCCCCTTCCGGTCGGCCTCGGGCAAGGTGGCTACCATCCAACACCGGGGCGATCGCACGGCGGCATCAAGAGCCTCTCGGCCACGGACCGAAACCGGCCGGAGCGGCCTCTTCGGTCGCTAAACCCCAACCAACCGACCGTTGATTGACCGAACCCAGCCAGAACCCGATGTCCAGCACACAAGAACCATCCAAGCCCCAGTCACCCAAGCAGGCGAAACTTCCGCTCGATACCGATGGCATGCCTCCAGGAAGGCCGTTACGCAAGGATTGGGAGGTCAGCCCGAGGCAGACCCACGCCCTGCTTCCGGCGATTCAATCCGGCCAGATTCTGCTTGTGGATTGCCGAACCCCGGCCGAGCACGCTGTCGCACAATTGGAGCCCGTACTGCTCCTGCCCGTTCAACATACGGCCGATCGCATCGATGAACTTCTGCCCCACCGCGACCGGCCCATCATCATCTTCTGCCACCACGGCATGCGATCGCTTCGCATGACCTCGATGCTCCGCGAGGCCGGCTTCTCCGATGTCCGATCCATGGCCGGTGGCATCGATCTCTGGTCGCTGACCGTCGATCCTTCGGTTCCGAGGTACTGAACGGCCTTTTCGTCATCGACACAGCATGGTCGCCACTGCCGTCATCAGTGGAGAAGGTTCCACTGGCTCAGAAACCCGAGGCGGGCCGATGGAGCGATGATGTCTCCGGTCGTAGAATGAGCGGGAGCAGAATTACTTTCGGACCAGGCCATGCTCGCAGTTTTCCTTAATCTTGAATATCAGCCGCTCATCTATGCCTTGCTGCTATTCGTGGGACTGCTGCTCAGCCTTCCGCTGACGTACCTGATGATCGCGGTGGGCCGGCGATTGGGGCGGCTGGACCTTCCGAACCCCAACATACCCCACAAAGTCGATTCCGCGGGCATACCCAACACCGGTGGCGTCGCGATCGTGATCTCCATGCTTGTGGTCTGGTTCCTGGCGGCATTGATTCATCCGCCCAATTACGAAGTCCAATCGCCCGGTAAGGGCCACTCCTGGTTTTCGGTGGCGCCCATTCAAGACGATCCTCCGCTGACGACCAGCGATTTCGTGGAGTCGCCGTCTGGTGATTCAATCTCCAAATTCAACGGCGATTCGGATTTCCCCATGGTGTACGGTGCCGTGATCGTGCCGCGTCCCGCGATACGCGGAGTTCTCGCGCTGATGATCGCCATCTTCCTTATCCACCTGCTGGGGCTATGGGATGACCGCCGACCGCTTGCCGCCGCCCCCAAGCTGGCCGGTCAGCTATTGGTCGCGCTTTTCCTCACCACCATCGCCGATGTTCGGGTACTGCAACTGATAGACCACTGGGGCATCCACGGTGTCCTGCTCAGTCACATCATCACCGTGCTTTGGATTCTTCTGATCGTCAACGCCATCAACTTCATGGACAACATGGACGGCCTGGCCGCCGGCACGGCCATCATCATCGCCGGGCTCTACCTTGCCGCCGGCCTCCTGACCGATCAGACGGAGATCATCCTGCTGGCCTGCGGCATCATCGCGGCGGCGGGCGGCTTCCTATGGTTCAACCGGCACCCGGCACAAATATACATGGGTGACAGCGGCTCGATGGCCCTGGGGCTTGCCCTGGCGATCATCAGCATCCGCACAACCTACTTCGATCCCGAGGGCGTGCGCGGCGGCGCTGACCAGGCTCATGCCATCCTGATGCCGCTCGTCCTGCTGGCGGTGCCGCTCTACGACCTGGCCAGCGTCTGCTTGCTGCGCATCCGGCAGGGCAAAAGCATCTGGATCGGCGATAAGCAGCACCTCTCGCACCGGCTGGTCAAGCGCGGCTATCCCGTCGGCCGCGCCGTCGCCGTGATCTGGCTGTGCGTTCTGGCCACGGGACTTGGCGGCATCATGTTCGGGACGCTTTCTCCCTGGCAAGCGCGCATCGTGGCCCTGCAAGCGGTCGCCGTGCTCGCCCTTCTGGCGTTGCTGGAGTTGCGTGTACGGGAAACCGACGATCATGAATCCGGCCCGGCGCCCTGATCAAGCCGGTCGATGGCCCATGGGAACACGCCGCGCACCAGGATGTCCTGCTCGAACGCCCGCTGCGATTCCAGATTGAAACGCAGGCAATCATCCATCCGCTCCACCCGCCAACCCTCGACGGCGTTGCGGCCTGAGGGGTCACCGAGAACCTTCGGGCAGACGAACACGGCCGCTTCATCCACCCACCGGCCCTGAATCATCGCCGAAAGCAACTTGGGGCCGGCTTCGACCATGACACGCGTCGCCTGCCGATCGCTTGCCAGTCGCTTCAGAAGGGACGCGATATCCGGCCGCCCCGGATGGGCTTGATCCGGCGGCAGTGGCACAACCTCCACACCCCGCTCCTCCAAGGCACGCCGCCGGCCTGGCCAGTCGCCTGAGCCACCTTCCACAGTCACGGCCCAGACCGGCTGCTCCCGGGCGGACCGGGTCAGCGCCGAATCCACCGGAAGCTGAAGGCGGCCATCCATCACGATGCGAAGGGCCTTTCGCCGCACACGGCCGCGCTGTAGCCGCGCCGTCAGCAGACAGTCATCGGCCAGAACCGTGCCGATACCCGTGATGACCGCATCCACGCGCGAGCGCAACTGATGAACCCATGCCCGCGAAGCCGGGCCGCTGATCCATCGACTGTCGCCGGTTCGTGTGGCGACAAAGCCATCGAGGGTCTGCGCCCACTTGGCGATGACCCAGGGCACTCCGTGCATCACCCGTCGGATAAACGGCCGGTTGAGTTTCCTGGCTTCCTCGCCGAGCAGCCCGACATGCACCTCGATTCCCGCTTGTCGCAGCCGCTCGATACCGCGGCCATCCACCCTCGAGAAGGGATCGCGCATCGCGACCCAAACGCGTGACAACCCCGCCTCGATGACCGCATCGCAGCATGGTGGCGTCTTGCCGACATGCGAGCAGGGCTCGAGGGTCACGAACATTTCAGCACCGGCCGGGTCATGGCCTCGATTTCGAGCATCGCTGATCGCTTCGATTTCCGCATGGGGGCCGCCGAATCGGCGATGTCGGCCTCGGCCCAGTTCCCGGCCCTCATGCACGATCACCGCCCCGACCATGGGGTTGGGTTCGACATCTCCTTCGCTTTGCGATGCAAGGCGAAGAGCGAGCTTCATCCAGCCTTCCCGTTCCGCGCGGTCATCGCCTTGAGGTTCAGCCATGAAACGTTCCGGCTTGAGTGGAATGGTCGAATCGAAGATTGGCGCGGGCGCGAGTGGCGGCGACCGTCTGGCCGTCGGCTCAACCGGCGGCGGGTGACTGCGGATTGCCGATCAAATCGGCGTTGGTCTTGAATCGCTCCAGGGCCTTGAGCAACTGCTCGACCTGCTGGGGCGGAGGCATGTTGAACAGCCGGCGACGTAAGGCGGTGATCGTCTTTTCCTCGACTTCATTGAGCAGCAGGTGTTCCTTTCGCGTGCCGCTGGCGGCCAGGTCGAACGCGGGAAAGAGCCGGCGTTCGGCCACCTTGCGGTCCAGGATCAATTCCATATTGCCCGTGCCTTTGAACTCTTCAAAGATGATCTGATCGCCGCGCGAGCCGGTGTCGATCAGAGCGGTGGCGATGATCGTCAACGAACCGCCCTCCTCGAACTTGCGTGCCGCTCCGAACATCTGCTTGGGAATGGCAAGCGCTCCGGCATCCAGACCACCCGAGAGCGTTCGCCCGACGAAGCTGGGATTGGGCACCTGGTTGAACGCCCGGCCGACACGCGTGAGCGAATCGAGGAGGACCACCACATCCTGACCGGCCTCGGCCATGCGCTTGGCCCGCTCGATCGCCAGCACCGTAAGCGATGCGTGTCGCTCGGGCGTGTGGTCATTGCTCGAAGCAAGTACCTCGCAAGGCACATTTCGCCGAAAATCGGTGACTTCTTCGGGCCGTTCATCGATCAGCAAGGCGATGACCGGCACATCGGGATGATTATGCCGTATGGCGAACGCGATATTCTGCAGCAGCGTGGTTTTGCCGGCCTTGGGCGGTGAGACGATCATGCCTCGCTGGCCGAAGCCGATGGGGCAGAACATGTCGATCAACCGGCAGGATGCCGGGCAGCCGGGATACTCCAGCGTGATGCGAGGCCGCGGGTCGATCGATGTCAGGTCTTCAAAGCGGCGGCGTCCGGTGTAATCCTCGATCGAAAGCCCTTCGACGGACTCGATGCTCTGCACTCGACGCGCTGATGGCGAGAGCGTCTCGGTGCGGCGGTTCTTCTGGCGCCCGTTCTGGCGCTGATTTCGGCCGCGCCGCCCCTGATGCGGGTTGTGGGCATGGCCGTTGCCCGTGGCCTTACCAAGGGTGACCTCCAGCCGGACTCCGGGCTGGAGCTTGTACCGGTTGATCATCTCCCCTGGGACAACCGGATCATCGGCCCGAGCCAAGAGAGTCTGATCGAGCTGACGAATCCTGCCATCGGCGCGGTTCGAAAGCTCCAGGATCCCGGTATGTTTCTGTTCGCTCATCATGTTCTTTCCATAAACCGGTCATCGGGCCCGCCTGGCCCGGCTCGATCCGGACAACCCACGATCACACCGTGCGGGCATTCCGGGCTGGCATCCTTCCATGGAGGCCATTGGTCTTTCAGCGGCACGAATCGGTCACGTCCTCGCCTCGCATAACGACGACCGACCTGAGCCGAGCCGTTCCAAAGGTCGAATCCATCAAGCGACCGCCCCATCCCGCCCCGGCTTCCTTTCACCCATCCAATGCCGTGCCCCGGCGCGGCCGCCGATCAGAAACCGCAATCCACGATTCATTCGCCAAACCCATCGATCCCATCGCTGGATCACGAACTACTCCCTCCAGGGTCATCCCATGCGGGCCAGCGAGACCATTCCGCGATGGCTGAGGTAAACTACGACTTCTCGACGCTCCAGGAACCAGGCCGAAAACACGGTGGACAGGTGAGCCGAAAAGGACGCCAAGCCTCGAATGCGACTCATCGACCCAAACACCAGGCCGTCCAAGGGGGTCGAGTCTTCTCATAACCCCGACCCTTGACGGCATGAACGCCGGGTCATCACGTGCGCGATTTCATCGGGACCGCCAATTCCCTCTGGCCAGGCTCTGAAAAATCCGGAATCAACTTCGCAAGTCACGAAGCTCGGGAACGGAATGCGGTGGTCGAACGCAACCGTCACAGTATAGGTTGAAGGCGGGCGGCAAGCAAGAGGGGCGATTCCGGGTCGGCGATAAGCCCCCTGCGCTCAAGTCGTTAGCCGGACCAACCCGGCCGAGACGGCCGGCCCGGGCATCCCGGCCGCCCCAGGGAGAACCCGAAAACCGACCTGCGCAAACGTCCGGCGCTATTTGGATAAAATCCCGTCCCTATGGCTTGGGCGCTTACATTCCTGGCGATCGCCGTGGCGTTGTTCCTGATCGAGTTCTTCGTCCCATCGGGCGGGGTGCTCGGGTTTCTGGGCAGTTGTTGCCTGGTGGCATTCATCATCATGCTGTTCATCGAGGACACCCGCCTGGGCCTGATCGGCGCTGCGGTCGTGCTGATCGCCATTCCTCCATCGGTCGCGGTCGCCATCAAATACTACCCCGAGACACGCGTCGCCCGATTGCTCAAGCTCCACAACGATCCCATGAGCGAAACCGCCGAGCGCGGGGATGCGGCGGTCGATGCCGATCGCCAGTCCAAGACCATGATCGGGAAGCAAGGCAAGACCGTCACGCCGCTTCGACCGGTCGGCGTATGCCTCATCGAGGGCAAACGGTATGACTGCATCGCCGAGGGCGGGGTCATCCGGGCCGACCGCGAAGTGGAAGTCGTCGAGGCCGAACCGCTGCAACTCAAGGTCCGAGAACTCTAGCCGAGCGCTTCACCAGCACCCAACGCGAGAAGGTTGATCGTTCCCAGGTTTCGCGGCGACCATCACCCGGCCATGGCCTTGATCCGGCTCTCGACCGTTCCAATGCTCAAAATCCGGATACCGAAGTTCTCCCCGACCTTCACCGCCACCCCCTGACCCACCGGCTTGTTATTGATCAAAAAAGCAAGGTTTTCGTCCGAAGACTTGCTCAATTCCACAATCGCCCCCGGCCCCAGCGACAGCACATCATCCACCGACAGCCGCCGGTCCCCCACCAGCACAATCACCGGTACATGCAACTTCAAAATAGTCTTCAGCTCAGTCGGCACAAGCCGTTTATCGACCAGAGCGCAAGATTCGCTTCAGCCCGTCACAAATTCGCTTCTAAATGCGAGGAATACCACGGGTGGAGAGTAATAAGTCCTTGATTGCTGGTGCCGTTGCTGTATGATTGACCGTGACGAAGGCGAAGCGGACGTGGGAAGGCCCCTGTTCGCCGCCGGTTATTGAGCTTTGATCGCCGGTGACCGCGGGTTACCGGACAGTTTAGTTTAAGACCGTGAGGTTTCTTTATGGGCGTGCCCTTGGCGCAGATGTGGACGGTGGCCAGTTATGTGCTCAAGCAGAAGCTCAAGGGCCGCAAGCGCTATCCGCTGGTGCTGATGCTCGAGCCACTGTTCCGCTGCAATCTGGCCTGTGCCGGTTGCGGCAAGATTCAGTATCCGGCCCATATCCTCAAGAGCGAACTCACGCCCGAGGAATGTTTCGCCGCGGCCGAAGAATGCGAAGCGCCCATGGTGAGCATTCCCGGCGGCGAGCCGCTGATGCACTCGCGGATTCAGGAGATCGTCGAGGGGCTCGTCGCTCGGAAGAAGTACGTCTACCTCTGCACCAACGCCATTCTCCTCAAAGAGAAGCTCCACCTCTTCAAGCCCAGCCGTTACCTGACCTTCAGCGTTCACATGGACGGCCAGGAAGAGCACCACGATTTCGCCGTCTGCCGCGAGGGGGTCTATCAGACCGCCCGCGAGGGCATCCGCGAGGCGGTCCAGCGAGGATTCCGCGTCACGACCAATACCACGCTCTTTGACGGGGCTGATCCCAATTCCGTCCGCCAGTTCTTCGATGAAATGATGGCGCTGGGCGTCGAAGGCATGATGGTCAGCCCGGGATATGCCTATCCCAAAGCGCCGGATCAGAAGAGCTTTCTCAACGAACGGAAGCGGGTCAACGATCTATTCACCATGATCTTTTCCAACCGCGGGAAAGGCTGGAAGTTCAACCAGTCGCCGCTGTTCATCGAGTTTCTCATGGGCCGGCGGGAATACGAGTGTACGCCCTGGGGCAATCCGACCTACAACCTCTTCGGTTGGCAGCGCCCCTGTTACCTCATTCAGGATGGTTACGCCGACACGTTCCAGGAACTGATGAACGAGACCGACTGGGACCGCTATGGCCGCGCCAGCGGCAATCCATCATGCCAGCAGTGCATGGTGCATTGCGGTTACGAGCCTTCGGCGGTCAATCACACCTTCAGCAGCTTCGGTGGCATCTGGGGCACGATCAAGGCGATGGTCTTCAACACCTATGCCAATCCAGCGGCGCTCAACCGGCTGGAAGAAGAAAAGGGCAAACTCCACGGCCCGGCGCTGGCCCTGGCGGCGCTGACCATCGATGGCAAGAAGCCATCCGGATCGGAGCCCGAGTCTCGGGCACAACACAAGAGTGACAAGTCTGAGATCGAGGCGGCCTGATTCCCCCAGAGATGGCAAACTCCTTAATCAGAACAGGTTGCGTTGTTTCGCCAGCGGTCATTCGAGCGCCGCACCCCTTCCGCGGAATCCAGTTCATCTAAAAATTCAATGCAATTCGCCCATTCCTGTTGGCGCGCTTGGATTTCAGGCGCATAATGAAAGCTTCATGATGCCGGGGTCCGCCGGCGTCGGAGCGACTGGGAAGAGGTTTTGGGCTCACCACTATTTGGAGATCGAGAGATGAGAGCGAGGCTATCCTATCGACGGGCGCTCTGCCTGGCGGCATTCGGCATGATGATCGGGACAGGCGATGCCCTGGCGAATCCGCTTCAGGTCACCTATCGCTTCGATCCCATCGAAGGTTGGCCGGCGTCTCCGGGCGGCTTCCCACCGGGGGGCTCCGGGCTGCTTCCGGATGATTTCCATACGACCATCGATGGGGTGACATTCCACAACTACACCAACAACTCGATGTTCTTCGACAGCCAGTACCTGATGGTCGCCCCGGCGGCGGCGTCAGGCGGCGTGCTCAACGGCAATGCGCTCTGGGCCGATCCGCTAAAGGGCAAGATCGATCCTTTCGGTCCCGGCCTGTCCGATGGACCTTCTCCGGAGCTCTACATCGAATTCGACACCGATTATCCGACCCGGTACGTCGCCTTTGATTTCGCCTGGACCCATTGGGATGTCTCTGATGCAAGCGGGCCGGTCAGCAGCAAATTGCCGATCACGGTGACCAACTTCGACGGTGACGATGTCAAGATCGATGCCCCGCTGAATCAATCGTTCCTTGGCGCTTTCCCTGGAACGATGGGCCGGGTGGTGCTCAACACACAGACGATCCCGGGCATCAGCGATATTCACACGCTGATCATCGACCTGAAGGAGATCGCTTCGGATACCGTCCCTTCGAACAAGCAGTTCGCGATCGACAACTTCTCGTTCATTATGGTCGAGGCCGACGACGACGGGGACAATGGCGACTTCGACCTGGATCTGACGACAAGCGTGACCGTCATCGCCGATGCGTTCGGTGGACCTTCGCCAGCATTCATGAGCTCGAGCTGGATTTCCCCAAGCCAGTCGCTCAATTGGAGTTTCACCTCTTTCTCCCTTGTCAATGAAGGTGATGTTCCCGCCGATTTCCTGGTAACGATTGAAGGCCCGCACTCGGCAAACCCCGGAGGTCTGCTCAGCGGCACCATCGGACCCAACGAGACTCTTGAGAGTGCCTTCAGTGCCCAGCTCCAGCTTCAGGGGCTGGCCTCGGGCATCCATCAATCCGTCATCACCATCACCAACCTTCAGAATCCGGACGATGACCCCTGGGTGATCACGCGGACCGATCGAATCTACGACCCCGCCATCGTCACAGCGGATCAATCGACCCTCGGCGCCAGCGCATCGGAAATTGCCGAGAACCCACTGGCCGACGTTCTGCTCACCCTCTCCAATGCCCCGGTCGCCGGCCACGCCGGTGCGCTTCGAGCCGGTGCCCAGATCACCAACCTCATCGTTTCCGGCGGTCCGGTTCAGATCATCGGCTTCGAAGAAGACATGCTGATCGAACCCGGGCAGAGCCAGGATGCCCAATTGGTGGCGCAGGTGGCCGGGCTTCTGGCCGGGCCGCGAACTTTCACGATCACCGCGGAACTGGAAAACGCCATCGCCGGCCCGTTGCTGACCGTTGCCGATGACCTGTTCCTCGATCCCGCCGTCTGGACGATCGTCATCGATGTCCCCGTGGTCAGCTCAGTCTTTGGGTCCGCATCGTCGGGCAGCCCCCTGAGCGGATTCTCGATCGCCGGCACCAGCACCGCGGCGGCCATTGTCGGCGGCACCGCCTCGACCGACCTGGATATCAGTCTCGGGTTCACCGGCAACCCTGATACCGGCCCCAAGTCCGCCATCGTCATCGGCGATGTGGTGAACCTGACCTTCTCCGAACCCGGCGATCTTTACGTCCTTCAGTTGGCTTACAGCCTGGATAACGTGCTCGCGGCGGGGCTGGAGGAGTTGGAGCTTCGTGTACTGGTCTTCGACACGGCCTCCGAAGCCTGGGTCGAGGCGACCCTGCTCAACTCCGATGGCGGAGCGGGGGCGAGTTTCTTCGAGGGTTCGTATGCCGCATACCTGTCGGGCACCGATGGCGACCCGGCGCTGAGCGCCTTTGGCGTGGACACGATCAATCATCAGATCTGGGCGGTGCTCGACACGAACTCCAGCTTCGCCGTGGGCATAATTCCCGAGCCGGCATCGCTGGCGCTGATGGGCATCGGCGGCCTGTTGTTGATGAGCCGCCGCCGCGCTGCCGCCTGAGCCCATGAGACGGGTACCCGACGATCGCCCCGCCATCGTTCACCAATGCTTGCATGCGTGGATGACATCATCCAGCTTGCCCAGCGCTACGCACTGCACGGTATCGGCCCCACCGTAATAGAGCTTGAGCGTGCCGTCGGGCTCGATGATCTTGCTGCATGGGAAGCAGACATGGTCCACAAGCCCGCGCATCTCGTAGTCGGCCTCCGGTGAAAGGATTGGATACCGCGTCACATGGCGGACCTTCCATGGCTGCTCCAGATCGAGCAGCGCCGCCCCCACGCTGTATTCGCGGGTGGTGCAGTTGTTCATGATCGCGTGAAAGATAATCAGCCAGCCCTCATCGGTCCGATGCGGCACGGTGGACGGCCCCAGTCCGCTGATGCCGTAATTCCACACCTCCGATGTTTCCAGAACTTCATAGCTGTCGCCCCAGTGGATCAGATCGGGCGAGAAGCTGAGCCAGATACTTCCCTTGCCCCCCGCCGCCGCGATGTTGGGACGCTCGAGGCGGATATAGCGGCCGTCGGTGGAGCGTTCGGGAAAGATCACCATGTTCCGGTTGTCCGGGGCGTTGATGTAGTTGACGAATTCAAGGCTTTCCAGGTCCGGCGATCGAAACATCGCCACCCGGGTAAACGCCGTGTTCATCACCGCCAGCAGCACAACATACTGCCCATCGATCCAGGTGATCCGGGGGTCGTAGTAAACCGTGCTCGCATAGCGATGCCAGGTGGGCGTATCGGGCATGGCAAAGGGCTCAGCGCGAAGCGACCACTTCAGGCCATCGGGCGAATCCGCACCCCAGAGCAGCGTTTTGTGGTTCAGCTCGTTGCAGCGGCAGAGCATGACGTAACGGCTCTTCGCCCCGGAATGCTCGCACCGGATCGCCGAGCTGTTGTACACCGCACGCATGCGCCAGGGGAAATCAGCGGCGGTCAGAACGGGGTTGCCGTCATAGCGAGTCAGGACACGGCGATCGATGCGGGCGGGTGTATACATGAGATTGCTCGACATACGGGTAGGATGCGGACATCAAACGGGGCAAAAGCATAACACAGTCGAACCCCGGCCGAGCAACGCGACGATCCGATTGGCGATGGCCTGACAAGCGCGTTCCAAACCGGCTCCAAGTAAAGCTGAACTGAAAACAGAGCCAGGTCTCTGACCGATAACCGCCGCCCACTGCACTTGGGGCCTGCAGGTCATGGCCTCATGGCAGTTCGGAGGGGCAGGCTCGTACCAGCCCACGTCGGCACATCAGTCGCTGGGCAACGTGCCGCTGAGTCACGTGAGCCAACTGCCGCCATGGTCCTGGGCGGACGGTGATATCGGAGAGGTTCGCCGGATTCCGTACCTTGGCGGTCCGCTCAACCGCGATCAACGAAAAGCATCATGATTCACGAAGCAACCGGGCAGTGCCCGACATTTTGGCTCAACCCGGGCTGTGGAACAGATCATCCCGGACGGACGTACTTTCTGCATCAAATTAGCCGACGACCGAAAATCCATGGGCACAGGCTTGCTGTGCTGCTTGTGGGTGGACACGCGGCGGAAAAATGGGAAGAATGAGAACGGAAACGCTGAAAAAGTTCAGAGGTTTACCGGGAATCCCAGTGATCCACACACATACCTGAAGAAAAGAGCAACACCGATTCACCCATCACCCCCCAAGCCACCAATCCCGGCCCGCCTGGGATCAGGATTCTTATCAGTGGCCCTGTTGCCTCGGTTGTCTACCTGGGGCGCTTGCCTCATGCTGCTGTCTCTTCAATTGGGTGCTATGTGCACGCTTGAAACATCTCCAGGGGCGTCTACGGTGGTGAAATTACGCGCTGATGATCGTGAAAACCCTTTGGCAATTGACCGCCTGCCCGTGCGTTTGGGATGGCAGTTGACGGTTAGTCAACGTGGCATGCGCCAGCAGGCCTACCACATCCAAGCCGCCACCACGCCTGCCCTGCTTAGCTCCGGCACGGCTGATATCTGGGATAGTGGCACGGTGACGTCCAGCGTCTCGCAGTGGGTGGCCTGGGGCGGTCCACAACTGGTTTCCGATCAGCGGGTGCACTGGCGGGTGCGGGTACGTGATCAGGATGGCACATGGACTGCCTGGAGCCAGCCAGCCCTGTTCCGCATGGGCCTGCTCGACGATGCCGCTTGGCAGGAAGCGCAGTGGATCACCGCCGATGTGACCACCGCCCAATCGCCGCTCTTGCGTTACGTCTTCTCCATCGACAGGCCGGTGGACCGGGCCTATCTCTCCGTCTGCGGCCTGGGCTATTACGAGGCCTTCATCAATGGCAGCAAGGTGGGCGACCATGTGCTTGATCCCGGTTGGACGGCATTTCACAAGCGTGCCTACTACGCAACCTATGATGTCACCAGCATGCTGTCCCAAGGCGGCAATGCCCTGGGCGTGGAACTGGCCAATGGCGCACTACGCGGCCTGACCCAGGGTGGACACCCGAAATTCGCCATGGACGATGCCTGGTTCTCCACCCCGCGCCTGCGAGCCCGCCTGCGCATTGAGCACACGGACGGCAGCATTAGCCATGTGGTCAGCAATACCCAGTGGCGCTGGCACACCGGCCCGGTTAAGGCCAATGACTTCTTTCGGGCGGTGACCTACGACGCTCGCGATGAGATTCCAGGGTGGGCCACCGCCGCTTTCAACGATAGTACCTGGAATACCGTGCAGGTAGCGAGCGCGACGAGTGCCATTCTCCAGGCTCAGCATTTTCCTCCGTGCCGGGTCGTGGAGACTATCGCCCCGGTCTCTCTCACCACCAGGTCGGGAACCACAACTGCGGGAACCCCGGCCACCATCTATCGCTTCAATTTCAGTCGCAACATCCCAGGCTGGGTTCAATTGCTCGGCATCAACGCTCCGGCCGGTACCAACCTGCGTATCACCTACTGGGAGCCCCACAAGGACTGGGAGCAGTGGGACCGCTACATCTGCAAAGGCGGTGGCAATGAGAGCTGGGAACCTCGCTTCGTGTATCACGGATTCCAATATGCCGAGGTCACCGTCCCCAACAGTGCCGGGCTGGTCCTCACCACCGCCAACATCCGTGCCCGACGGGTCCACACGGATTTCCCACAAAACGGTGACTTCCGCGCCTCCAACCCCGTCCTCGGCCGCCTGCTGGATGCGTTCAAACTGAGCTATGTGGGCAATTACCACTCAATCCCAACGGATTGTCCGACCCGGGAAAAGGCCGGCTGGATGGCCGACGCTCATCTCGTGGCCGAATCGGGTATCTATTACTTTGGCAATCGTACGGCTTACGACAAGTTTCTGCGTGATTGCCTCGACAATCAGCTCACCTCAGGAGCCGATGCGGGCGGCGTGCCTTCGGTCGTACCTTCCAAGCAGGCCTGGGCCGGAACCAACAACGCTTGGGGAGGTCCAGCTTGGTCGGCTGCATATCCGATCATCGCCTGGAGTCTTTACGAGCGCAGCGGGGACCGGGATATGCTGGCCTTGCATTACCCGCGTCTGAAATCCTACGCCGACTTCGTGGCCAACCGCTTGTGTGTCAATAATGTCGTTTCTGAGGACAACGGGGCGATCGTCAACATCCCGGGCTTAGGAGATTGGGGCGGCAACAGCGCGACTGATTCCACGAGCAGAATGTTGATTGCCACGTCTTACCATTATGTGGCGACGCGCATTGTGGCCGATGCCGCTGCGGTCTTAGGGCATACCGCCGACGCCGACACCTACGCCAGCCGGGCCGCGACCATTGCCGCGCGTTTCAACGCCCGATTCTCTGATGGTCCCGGTTCCTATCCAGAAGCACGGCCCGCTCGCGGAAAGCTGGCCGCGCTGTTTCAGGGGCTTGTACCCGCCGCCCATCGCCAAACGGCCATTGACGCGGTCGCGGCCAACCTAACCACGGACTGGCAGTGGATGGGCTGTCTGACCCCGCGTTGGGCATTACAGGAACTCACCCGTGGCGGGTTTGTGGATGCGGCCTATGAGGCAGTGGCCCGCACTGACCGCAATTGGGCGCGATGGACCGAGACCCTGGGCGAAACCACCCTCTGGGAGTTCTGGACCAGGGCCAACGACAGCCGTAACCATGCGTTCATGGGGATGTTCGCCACGTGGTATATGGAAGACATCTTGGGTATTCGTCCCATGGCCAGCCATCCTGGCTTCGAGCGGTTTCAGGTCCACCCTCACCTGCCCAGCGCCCTGACCTGGGCCGAAGGTCACTTTGACAGCATTCGCGGCCGTATTGGCGTCCGCTGGGAACGCAACGCCGGTGGCCTGACCGCTTTGCATCTCAGCGTGCCGGGCAATAGCGTGGCGTTGTTACATCTGCCGCATGGTGACCCTAGCGCGGTCCATGAGTCCGGGATCTTGGCGGCGAACGCTCCAGGCGTAAAATTTATCGCGGTGCAAGCCGGGCGCGCGGTCTACGAGGTGGGGGCTGGCGACTACTTGTTCACCATCGGCGCGGAGTTGCCCAACTAGTGTAGTGAGTCACGCTGTTGGCCCATTATCCAAGACATCGCGAGCACGGCCGACTTTGGCGAGAATCTTTTCGGTTGTCGCGGCCCATACCAGCGGCTTGGGATTCGCATTGTTCGTATCGATGTAGTGGTTGATGGTTTCGATCAGTTGCGGCACACTTCGGAAGGCTCCGCGTCGAATACGGTCCTGAGTGATGCGGCCAAACCAGCGTTCGATGAGATTCAGCCATGAACTGCTTGTAGGAATGAAGTGCATGTGAAATCGCCGATGGCGTTTGAGCCAACGCTGAACCGTCGGGTGTTTGTGCGTGGCATAGTTGTCGACGATCAGGTGCAGGTCCAGTTCGGCCGGCGTCTGCTGGTCAATCAGTTTGAGGAACTTGATCCATTCCTGGTGGCGATGGCGGGCCATGCACGTGCCGATGACTTTGCCCGCCTCACGGCCCGCCACCTGCAATGCGGCGAACAAGGTGGTCGTGCCGTGGCGTTTGTAATCATGAGTCATCGTGCCGCATCGGCCCTTCTTCATGGGCAGTGAAGGCTGCGTGCGATCCAGCGCCTGCACCTGACTTTTCTCATCCACACTCAACACCAA
>JAFIFY010000165.1 GCA_020831765.1 Phycisphaeraceae bacterium
AACACGGCAACAGCTACGCCCTGATCATCGACAAGGCCATCCTGGAACTGCTGAACATCGGTCCCGATTCGCTGTTGGAACTGACCACCGACGGCAAGGCCTTGACCGTGGCTCCGGTCGCGGACACCAAGCGCCGCCAGAAGTTCGAGCAGGCGGTCAAAGAGACCAACCGGCGCTACGGCAAGGCCCTGAAGAAGCTGGCCGAATAGCCAACGATGGCGATCGACTTCCTCCATCTTGATGAGGTTCTGCACATCCATCATGACCAGGTGCAACGCCATGGCGGCGATGCGGGCACCAGGCCGACTTGCGCCTGGGCGATGCCTGTTCCAACCGCCGCAAGTTCGCCGCCAACTCCTGAAGCGATCCAGCGCGGCCATCCACCGAAGCCTTGTGGCTCGGAGCCTTGTCCGGGTGGTCGGCTGATCGCCCGGCCCCTGGATGAGGCCATGCCTCGACCTGCTGACCAAGCCCCAAACTCACATCCAACCTGGCCGAAAACGGGTGCACAACCCGGCATTCGAGACGCCTAACACAAGCCGATCAAACGTGGCCCGACAACGGAGCTTCCCTACGAGTGGTGGCATGCGGCGATCGTCGCTCCGCTGATTTCGGGCATCAGGGCCGCGGCGGCGCGCTGCCGCTGGGTGTTCGTGCTGCGCATGCGACACCAAGACAACCGGCCATGGCACCGGGCGAGGTTATCGCGGCGTGCGGGCCGCTGCCAGCCGCGCCTGGGCGAGGGCGGCGGCGGCGTACCAGCGGTCGAGGCGCGTCTGCCAGCCGGTGCCGGCCACCACGAAGGCTCCGGTGTAGCTCACGACCGCGTGGTGGGTCGCGTGGTAGTGCCGGAGGTTGAAGGCGGTCAGGTTCAGTTCCTTCACCTCCTCCGCCAGCTCCTCCCCCAGAATCGTGCGCGTGGCCTCGTCGGTGAGAGCCCGCTCCAGGAAGATCCGGGCCTCGACGTCCTGCAGGCCCTCCCGCAGCATCTCGAACCGCACCGTGGGCAGGGCCCCCTCGGGGCCGGGGGCGGCGATGGAGCGGACGTTGTGGCGGTACACGGTGTGCCCGGGTCCGGCGGTGTGGGCGCCGGTCCCGGCGATGATGCGCCGCCGGTTGGGGGCCCCGTCCCGCAGGGTCGGGCGGTCCGGATTGATGACCGGCCAGAAATCGATGCCCTGCCGGGAGAAGCCCCGGGACATCCCCAGCACCATGTCCCGGGGAAACAGCCGGAAGGTCTCGGCGAAGCTATGGTCGCGAAGGATCGAGCGGGCGCCCCAGGTGGCATGGAGGTCGTGCCAGTCCTCGACCCAGCTCAGGTGGAAGCCCGAGCGCAGGTCCCACTCCCCGCCCCGGAAGATGCCGCTGGCGAGCCTTCGGGGCTCGTTGACCCCCGGCCCCGCGCTGAACGGGAACTCGACATAGCCCACCCGCATGTCGCCGATCCTGAGTTGTCCATCGCGCACTGGAGGGTCGCCCCGGCCATGAGTGAACAGGGTCCACAGCGCCCAGGGCGCAATCTCGGCGAAGAACCGCACGGTGTCGGCGGAGGGGCGGGCATCGTAGCCGATGCCGATCATCAGCGCCCGCTCGTCCCAGCTCCGCTCGGCCACCCGGCGGCGGGCGCCATCCAGCAGCGCCTTCCACATCTCCGGGTGGTCGCGGTAGGCCGCCTCGACGTGTTCCAGCCCTCCGTCCTCGCCGCGCACGCTCACCGTCGGCCGGTCCCCACCGGTGGGCTCCCACACCACGAGGATGAGCCGGCGGGGTGCTCCCGCCTCCTTGGCGTAGAGGTCGAGAAACCGGTCGAACCAGGTGAAGTCGGGAACCAACCGGTCGCCCTCGCGATCGAACGCGATGGTACCGTGCTCGTTACCGAAGAACGAGGGATTAAGGATGTTGATGTGAACGACGTTGTTGCCCAGCTTACCCATCATGCGCAGGGAGGGGCGGAGCAGTTCAAGGTGGCGTTGCGACCACATCTCCACCTCGTAAGCCCAAGCTACCGACGAGGGGGACTGGACCATGCTCACCATGCTCCGCCAGTCGTGGGGATCGGGGCAGTCCCAGGCGTGTACCGTCAGCTCAACCGGCACCTCGGCGGGCCGGTCCAGACCGTCGGCCCGGACGGTGAGGGTGGCCCGGTAGAGTCCGGGCGGTGTGCCCGCAGGCACCCGGACGGTGACCCAGACCGGCTGCACTGGCTCACGCCCCGTGGGGAGAGGGAGCAAAGCGTCCGGCTTGGGATGGGCGTATTCCATTTCGATCATCTGCTCGGTGGCGGTCGCGGCATAACGGATGCGGACCGCATCGGCCGGGAGATCGAGCTTGCCATCTTCGCCGACAAAGTCGCCGATCGTCGCCCGGACCGCCTCGACGGGGTGGGCTGCGGACACCACCGCCTGGCCGGAGATGGTCATGTTACGCCCCCCGATCAGCCGGATGGGGGCAACGCCCCCGGCGAGCTCGGCGGGGCAGGCGTACCGCACCATGCCGCCGACATCTTCGATCGGCAGGGCGGTCCAGACCTGCACGCCCGGCGGCCGCTCGGTGTTGGGCTGGATCGCGGCATCCGAAGCCGCCTCTGCCTTCAGGCTGAACTGCTGCAATCCAAGCGTGGCCCACCAGGTGCGATAGCGGAACGCGTGCAGGTGCCTGCCACTTTCATCCGGTCCCAGTGCCAGGGGTGCGGCCCGGATATGCACCGCGACGACATTGACCCCGGGCCGCAGCAGTCGGACCGGCAGTTGGACCTCGCGGACATGGCGCAGCCGCGCTTCCGTGGCCTGCCGGGCGGTTTCCGCGTTCACCGGCTCGGGGTCGGTGTGGCGTACGGTGTAGGGCGTGGGCAGCAGCGAATCATCGGTCAACGGGCCATCGGGAAGATGGTCGCGGACGACCTCCTGGCCATTGAGGTAAACGACCACACCACCGCGATAACTCAGTGACAAGGTGAGGCGCTCGACCTCATCCGGCCGCGCTACGATGAAGCGGCCCCGCGACTGCAAGTGCTGAAGAAGCCGCTCACCGGCGAAATACTCCTCCCTGTTGCCGTGGCCGCCGGGCGCGGGGATGCCCGGGAAGAACGGGCCATGATGGCGCAGCCACTCGCGGTCGTCGTAGTCCAGGCGCATCCAGGGACCGATAGCGGCTTCGCGGCCGTAGTGCGCCCGCCACGGGCTGTCGATGTTCAACACTTCGACGGTCCGGGCCGCGGCATGTCCGGGAAAAGCCATCGTGACAGCCAGCAGTCCGAGAGCGAAGGCGACGATCATGCCGCGGCTTGAAGCAGTACGAAACACAAGCATGGATTGGTCCTGATGCAACGTTCGGGATTGGAAGCAACGCGCGGCCGCGCGCGGGGCCGTCAGCGCGGCCGCGCGCGCGGATGTCGGCGCTGCCGCGGCCGGTGCAAGCGAAGCCCGGTCGGGCCCACCGAGGCATCGGGCGTTCACGGCGCCCGCAGGTCGTACGCGTAGATGCCATCGGCGCCGCGGATGAACAGGCGGCCGTTGGCGTACGGGGCCACGTACGCCGCGCCGTGGTACGGGCTGGTCGTATAGTGCGGGGGCTTGATGAACGTCGGCTCCACCTGCTCAGGCCACTTGCGGATATCGAGCGGGATATCGATCCGCGCATCGTTGTGCCCGTGGTGGTTGTCACCCCAGAGGAACAGCCGGTCCTCGACGACCAGGGCATGGCCGTTGGCGCCGATGCTGGCGCCGCTGAGTCGGCGCAGCAGTTCTCCGGTCCGCTTGTTGTAGGCCAGCAGGCCGGCTTGATGGCCTTCCACCTTTGTTGTGCCCACCCAACTGTTCTCCGAGGTGATCACCGCTTGGTCGGTGATGATCGGCCGCGCATCGTGGTTGTTGCCGCCGTTGGGCAGCGGGGAGATCCACTTGCGCTCGAAGCCGTCCGGCGACACCCGTCCATAGACCACATGGATCTTCCCACCGTGCTTGGTGTGCGTGCGAACCGTGACATCGTGGACCAGGAATGCCACCTCGTCGCCGAGAATGCCCGGCCCGTGTCCGATCGGCGAGAACTTGTCGGGCAGATCGCCCCGCCAGACGGTTTCACCGTCGGACAGTGAGATCGCGACCAGGGCTGCGGGGCTGGGCTGCCGTCCCTGCCGGGGATTTCCCCCGTCGGCATTTGCGTAGGTCAGCAGCAGCCAGCGCGTCCCGTCGTGCCAGGGGGTGGGGATGGCGCCGCGGCCCCCGCCCATCCGTGCCCGCCAGAGCCGCTCCCCGGTCCGGGCGTCCCAAGCCTGGCCGCCGAACACCACCACGCCGGCCACCACGAGGGGAGCAGCTTCGTCGCCGCGGGTGGAGCCGAAGATGTAGCCGCGATTCTCTGCGAACTGGTCCTCCCAGATCAGGCTTCCATCACGGGCGTCCAGGCAAAGCATCCTCTGGCCGGTGGTGACCACATACAGCCGCCCATCGGCCACGGCCGGGGTCAGGTTGTTGCCCGCGCCCTTGTGGTCCTGGGCGTTGGCGGCCACGCCGGGGAAGACTTTTCGCCAGAGGGTCCGGCCGTTGCGCGGGTCGATGCACACCACCACGGCATCGGCGCGCTCGGCCCAGCGGCGCTTCTCGTAAGCGATGGCCTGCTCGCCCCAGGGATGCGTCCGCCAGAGCGGGAAGATGCCCTGCCGCTCGTATCCAGCCCGATCCACCATCTGGCTCTCCACCGGACCGCCACTGGGGATGAAGTACGACAGATACAGCCGCCCATCGGCGAGAACGGGACTGGCCGAGCCCCCGGCCATGTGATGGCGGGCACAACGCAGGCCCGTTACTGCTCGCGAGATCGAGCCGATGCCGTTGAGACTGGCCTCCTCGCTTCGCCACAGCGGGCGGATCTGCCCGTAATCCTCCAGCAGCTTCAGCCCCTCCGCTGGAAGCCGGAAGTCGTGCGTGGGACCGGCCCACTGCGGCCACTGGGGACCGGTGGCCGGCTCGACACCATCGGCCAGCGCATCCCAGGTCTCCAGCGTGCCCGTGATCGGGCCTTCGGCATCGTCGCCCGCGATCCGCCAGGTTCCGTCCGCCGCGCCCGAAGGCGCCACCGACGCGTCCACCCGGACCTCGCGGTCGCTGTCGGCCAGGAACCCGCGGATGCGGCCGGCTTCGCCCCGGAGGAACCACCGGTAGTTCTTGCTGTCCTGCGGCCGGCCGTCCCGCCAGATCCAGACCGCCTCGCCCAGCTTCTGGTCGCGTACGAACAGATACAGCACGGTGTCCCCGCCCAGTTCCAACCGCAGCCTCCCATCCGCCACCCCGGGCAGAGCGCCTTCGACAAACCGGGGCACGATAAACCCGCCCGAAAACGAGAACGAATCATCAGCTCGCGCATCCGATGCCCACGCTGTCATCGCCGCGATCATCATCGCGGTTGCGACCGCGCACATGGCCATCGGCCGCGGCGGACGGCCGCTGCACGTGCCATCAAGGTTTGCCGTTTTAATCATGAATCTCCTTGCGACTGCTCCGGGGTTGAAGCATCGGGGCTTGATGAGCCACGATGCGAACGTCACCGTTTGGCTGTACGTACTGGACGGTTGCTCTATTGCATCCCTGCGGCCAACCTTCGCCCTGCGGGCGGCGGGCATCAGGGCCGCGGCGGCGCCTGGCCGCGGCTCGCCGCCTCGCGCAGGCGCTGCCCGACTTCGCGCAGCGTCGTCACGTCCTCCTCGGGGATCGCGCCGTCGCCTGTGGGGCCGGTGTTGAGCAGCAGGTTGGCGGGAATCTTCCCCGCCGCCTCTAGTTGTTCCATCACCCAGTCAGGCCCGTGGTGCTTGCCATCGTCGGCCGCCTTGTAGCCCCACGAGCTGGGCTGTAGCGTCGTGCATATCTCATATGGCCGCCCGTCGCTGGGCAACGTACCTTCGCGGATATGTCGCTCGGGGGCGTAGAAATCTTCGGCGAACGTCAGCCCCTGTTTGTATGCCACCAGGATGTGCGGCGAAGTGGCCCGAATCTTGTCGTAGAGTTCAGCGCAACGTGACCGGCGGACTCCGTCAGCCATGTTCGTGAATCCACCGATCCCATCGAGCCAGATGCCGGCCACTGGGCGGTAGTTGCGGCAGAGCTCGAGAATCTGCGCCTCGGCGAAGTCGAGATACTCGTCGAGGTTGTAGTCATCGCCCGTGGCAAAGCGGCCGGCGTCCTCGGGGCAATCGGGACGGCAGGAAGGTTCACCGTTGTCCGGCGAATGCGGGTGCCACCAGTCGCGGCCATGCGAGTAATAAAGAAACAGTCCAAGCCCCTTGCGATCGCAGGCATCAGCAAGTTCCGCGACCAGATCACGTTTCGCGGGTGTGTTAACGCTGCTGAAGTCGGTGGTGGCCGTATCCCAGAGGCAGAAGCCATCGTGGTGCTGTGTTGTGAGGTTGACATACTTCATTCCCGCGTCGAGCGCAAGGTCGCAAATCGCCTCGGCGTCGAAACACTCGGCCGTGAATCGGTCCGCAAGCCTGGCGTATGCGTCGTAGGGGATGGGCGCGGCCCAGCGAATCCATTCACTGCCCTTGCGGTCGATCGATCGGCCCTGGTATACACCACCCAGCAGTGAGTACAACCCATAGTGCAGGAAAAGGCCGAACCTTGCGCCGCCGAACCATTCACTCGCTGCGGCGCGCGGGTCATGGACGTAAGCCGTGTCGTAGCCGAGCAAGTAGCGTGGCACATTCATGATTGTTCTTCGATTCCTTGTTTTCCATGGATCGCGACATCAACGCGCGGCCGCTTGAGTTTCTAAATCCATGTTCTCCCAGAATGCTTGCCCCATCGCGTGATCGAGGTCGCCCGATGAACGGGCCGCTTCCAGCATGCGCGCCCGCATTTCGTGCAGGCGTGCCGAGTCGTCGGGCGTGTGAGCCAGGTTTCGTGTTTCCCACGGATCATCGGTCAAATGGAATAATTCGGTCGCACGCGGGACGGTGCCGCCATATTCGATCAGTTTGTACTCATCCATGCGGATGGCGCGGATGGAAGTGCGGTAGGCGAAATAGCCGCGCTCCGGGCCGCCACCGGTATCGTCGCGGGATGGCCGGTCCCACTCGAGGTCCCTGCCCTCCACATCATCGGGCACATCCACCGCCGCGGCGCGGCAGAAGGAGCGGAACAGATCCAGGTTCAACACCGGATCAGTCCGCACCGTGCTGGCCGGAATGCCCGGGCCGGCCACGATCAGCGGCACCCGGATACTGTGTTCATACAGGTTCTGCTTCCCCATCAATCCGTGTTCGCCAAGGGCAAGGCCGTGGTCGGAGGTGAACACGAAGATCGTGTTGTCGTCGATTCCGGATTCCCGTAACGCGGCCATCACCCTGGACAGCCCATCGTCCAGATGGCGGACCATGGCGTAATAGTCAGCTCGATGGCGGCGGATTTCCTCGGGCCGTCGGGGCCGGGATGCGAGCATTTCATCGCGGATATCCAGTGCGCCGGTGTCGTGGGCCGGGAAGGCCCGGAAGTTGGGCGGTGTCGGGATATGGGTTTCGGCCGCCTCGGCGTGGTATTGCGGTGGCGCGGTTCGCGGATCGTGCGGAGCCATCAAGGCCAGCGAAAGGAAGAACGGCCGTGTGCGGCCGTGCCCACGAATGTATTCGGCCGCGCGGTCGCAGAATACATCCGTACAGTGGTGGCCGGGATAGACATGATCGGCCGTACGATACTGCAATTCGTTGGTCGTCCACGGATCGCGAATCATCGGCAGGCGTGCATCGTAGCGGCCGTCCGGGTCGTGGTGATTCAGAGGAGTGTTCCACGGATCGTTCATGCCCCCGAAGAACACCTCGTCGGCATGGGTGAACCCACGGTGGAGCGAAGCCTTGCCATTGTGCCACTTGCCAGTGTGGAACGTGTCGTAGCCGACTTCGCGTAAGCATTCTCCCAGCAGCGAATGCGAGTCGGCAATGAAAGCGCCATCTTCATGGAGGCGGAAAAGTGAATGGCCCGAATGCAGCATGGCCCGACTGGGCGCGCAGACCGCCGCCAAGGTACTGCCTGGGATGCGGGCATTGGCAAAGCGCATGCCCCGATCCGCCAGATGGTCGAGAAAGGGGGTTCGCAAACCGGGTGTGCCACAAAGTCCCAATGCATCGTGGCGATGGTCGTCCATCACGCATAGAACGATGTTCGGTCTTCCCATGCTTTGTGCCTTCAATCGTCGTCATCCTCGTGGACCATCACCAGCACGGGACGCGAAATCTCTTTCTCATCACCGACGGTGGTAATCGCATAGATCGCGTGTATACCGGCGGGCAGTGGCTCGAGCGTGACGCGGAAGGGGTTTTCGGGGTCGGGCTGGCGCTTTACTACCAGCTTCTTGAGGCCGGCGTAGAATTCTACGGATACTTCCGTTCCATCGGCGGGGTTCGGTCCGCTGGCCAGCATCTCGACCGGCCGGCCCGCACGCAGGTGCGAGTTACGCCAGTCGAGTCGGGCGGGCGCGGCGTTGCTGAAGCCGCCGTGGCCATCAAATCGCGGGTAGTGGATCACGGTCTGGGGTGTATTGGAACAGAACGCCTGCCAGATTCGCGCGATGTGCTCGTTGGGTAGCCACACGGTACGTGACGGATCGCCTTCGAAACGGCGCATCGGCACCACTTGCGGGTAATTGCTGTCCCAAGTGTCGATCAGGCCGAGCCAGCCCTGACGCTCGCGAACCCGGCGCAAACGAGGTGGACCGTCGCCACGATATTCCGGTGGCATCCTCGCCTCGAGCATGTCCATCATGAACGGTATCGCCAGCGCCTGCGTGCGGTGGACGCGGTGATGCACAGTCCACATCGGCGCGATGCCCCAAAGGGCTCTGCTTTCGCGGAAATCCGGCGCGGCATCGATGACACTGCGCAAGTGCCCGCCATCCTGCGAGCCGATGATGATCATGCGCGGCACATCGAGCACCGCACGCTCGGCCTCGTTGCGCCCGGCCGGGCCAATCAGCGTGGGGACCACCGCGATGGTGCGATGCGGGTGGGCGCTGGCGGCGCGCGATGCAGCGCCGCCCGATGCCGACTGGCCGATTGGCAGGATGGGTAGATGGGGCAGGTGCTCGATGCCGGTAAGCTCGGCCAGCTTGGCCAGCACCTCGTCGAGGTCCTCGGCCAGACCCCAGGCGCCACCCAGCCGGATGACCCCTTGCTGGGCCAGACCCCGGTAGTCACCCGGGCCCTCGTAAGTCCACACACCCTCCCAGTCCTTCATGCCGTCGGGGCGCCGAAGCCGTCCGGGCCCATTTTCCCAGGGCATATGCACGTTGGGATACAGGACCGCTTCCTTACTGCCGATCGTCCAGTACAGAGCGCGGATACTCTTGGGGTCCATGCCATCGGGAATGATGACGAACGGGCTGAACTCATCGCCGCGCGGGCTGGTCATCCGCGCCAGGTGCATGTGCATCCGCGGGTTGGGCTTGTAATCGGCGAAGGTGGCGCGGCGGTCGGCATCACCAGCCGTCTGATCGACCTTGAATGAGACTTGGTCGAACACCGCGGTCATGGCCTCGCGGCCCTGGCCACCGGCTGTCACCTGCATGCCCACCCACACCTCCTGCTCAAGCAGCGCGGCGTGGTAGTTGGTGACATCCGTCCACTCCCGGCCATCACGGCTGGCGTAGGCGCGCAGGTAGGGATATCGCCGGATGATGCGGAGATAGAAGTCCTCGCTCTGGTCGAACTCCCGCGCCGAACCGGCAACCCATGCACGCAAGCTGCCGATATGAGCATCGTGTGCCCTGTGGTGACGCATGAACCACTGAAGGCAACGATTGCCCTCCCATGCATCGTAGCGGATGTGGAATGCCCGGGTATAACCGCCAAGGCCCTCCCGGACGGTGAGCCCGTACTTGGCGTTACCGCTGGTGAACTGCGCCGAGACTACCCTCGCGGCGAAGGTGAAGTTCAACGCATCGGTCTTGAACCCCACGAAGGTGCCTTCATCATTGCCGAAATGGGCCTCGCGACCGTAGCCGCGCACCGTGTAAACACCATCCCGAAACTGTAACCGATCGGCGACATCGGCATCAGGCGATTGAAGGTTCACCGGTCGGAATTCCGGGTTATCCGTCGCTTGGGCGTGTGGGGTGGGTGCAACGAAGAAAAGCAATGCGAGCAAGATGAGAGGCACAAGACGTTTCATGTCCGCGGTCTCCATGAGAAAGTGAACCAGTCCCTGTGCCAGGGCCTAACCGCTAAGGTGGGTCGGATATTGCACTGGGCACGAAAGGTTCACGTTCAGCGCCCCCGGAGCCACCAGTTCCCGGGCCGGCCGCGAGGTGTCCGCCCGGGGGTACCGCGTCGGGCCACCACTTCTACGGCCGAACATCCGTGACGGCGGAGCGCCGCTCTCGGCCATCGCCATGCCGCAGGCCACCTACGACCATGAGCACCTGCACGGCGACCTGTTCGAGATGGCGGCCGCGTACCTGTTCCATCTGATCCAGAACCATCCATTCATTGATGGCAACAAGCGCACCGGCACGGTGGCCGCACTCGTGTTCCTGGCCATGAACGATGTTGCCATCGAGGTCGATGAGGACGAGCTTGCCCATTTCGTCCTGGGCGTCGCCCGCGGCGAGACGGACAAGGCGGCCGTTGCCGCATTCCTTCGCCGTTATGCGGTGAAGTAGCCACAAGGTTGTCACACCGGGGCGGAAAACGGGGCGGGAGTCGAAGTGACGATGTGGGCCTTGTGGGTTAGCTTACGGGGATGCCGAGGCGACCACGGGTGGACAGCGGCGGGCTGGCGTATCGCACCCTGAACCGGGGGGCATCGGATTGTTCGGTGATACCAACGATTGCGCGGCGGTCGTGCGGGTGCTGGCGGAGGCCGAACGGGAGGCGGTGCGTCGAAGCGTGAAGCGTGGGGCTCCGTTCGGCGGCGAGGCGTGGACGAAAGCCACGGCCCGACGGCTGAGCCTCGAGCCGAGTTTGAACCTCATCGGCCGACCCCGAAAACGGGCCACGAAGCCGAAATCATGAAGATCGACTCCCGACCGCTTTCTCGCCCTGTACTCCGGCTTCTGTCGTCTACCGCTGTCGCTCAGTTGCGAGCAGAGGTGGACCCCAGATCTTGGACAGCCGGTCGGCCTGAATAAGGTGGGTGGCATGGGTCAAGGTTTCTCACGGAGGCACAAAGGCACGAAGGTTTTGGAAAAAGGAACTGGAGCCAAAGCAGCTTGGCGGACTCCTCTCGTTCATCGCCGGAGGACTTGAGCCCATGAATCAATCTCTCCCAACCTTTGTGTCTTCGTGCCTTGGTGAGAGCATGCATCAAAGTCCCTCACGGAGGCACAAAAATCTTGGATAGAAGAAAGAGAATCGCCGATCGCGCCCTTGTCGCTTCATACTGCAATTACCCGGTGATGGCCTGAGGTCCGGCGATTTTCGCCGATCGTCCTGGCCCCCGCTGCCGGCCCCCGCTACCGGAATTGGCATCGATCACGCCCGGAACCGTAAACGCCACCGCACGCTCGGCGCGCCCAGTGCATCGGGAGGCACCTCAGTACGAAGGCGTTTACCCGCGCGGCTACGGGACACTCGCCGGTGTGCAGGTAGGGCTGGACCGCTACTTTGCGCGGTACAATTGGCAGTGCGCCCACAAGGGGGCTCAATCGCCCTATACCGGCGGAGATATACGGATCCCGCGAGAGGGGTCGGGCCGAATCGTACCTGTTGAGTCGACACTTAACCAATCCCTCGGCGCGCCCAGCGCATGGGGAGCACCTCACAGATCAGGGCAAGTGATTCAGCGATTGCTTCTATCGATCAGAAGATCATTTCAATGTGGTATGTGTTTCGAAGCATTAATGGTGTTCCATTTGACGAATACAGAATCCGCGCCGTGAATATTGAGCGTCTTGATGATTCGGATCTCTATCTGATCTCGGTTGAGCTTTCAGAGGGCTCTGACTACGCTGACGTCTTGGCGGGTTTCGAGATTGCGCAAAATACGCTGAGTCATATGATCATCGAAATCCTGTCATGGTAAAAGTTGTCCAGAAAGGTTTGCGCATACCCAAAGACCTTTCGAACATGCATAACGGACAGTGCCTTAGGCAATCTCAGCCCGAAGCGTTTGAGGCAAGCCTGATGTAGCATCACCCCGCGCGCCCACCAATCGTGGGGAAGTCCAAATCAGGGGAGACGAAACTGAGATTCAAGTCCGATGTCAATCGAGTCCCGGGACAATGATCCAGAAGGAGCGTAGAGTGTGGAACAACAAAAATGTCACACTGGTAACGACATTGCTGTTCTGGCTTGGTGCCATGGTGATGTTTTCGGCCGGCTGTTGTCAAGCGCAGAAGGTCGATCCTTCCGATTTTCTCGGACAGGGCGAAGTTGCGCCGTTCCAATGGCGCCCGAGAATTGTGTATCTTGATCCGCAGTTGATGGATAGTGCCCCTCCTGAAGTCGTTGCCTTGTTTGATCGACTCACGGTGATCGATCGAAGGATCAGCACGGGCGATTTTCGGAGAGAGGTCATTGGCAGGCGGGGTGTTACGGAGATGCCTGAGGTGGGGGTCATCACTCTTGGAGGATCAACCACCCTTCATGAGGTATCAGGTAATTGGCGCATGTCGGTTAGTGACAAATGGCGTAGTCAGCCAGTTGGACCGGGGTCTTTCGTTGTCAGCAATGTTTCGCTGATTGGTCCAGGCTCGCAACGTCTTGCCTGTTTTTGTTTCGAACAGGGGCCGAACGAATTGCATGCCGACTGATCACACTTAGCCAATTCCTTCAGAGCGCCCAGCGCATGGGGAGCACCTCACCCATCTTCCCGGGTGTCGGCCGTGTCGTCTGCTGGGGTGATGGACGATCAGCTCGATGAAGTGAGGGCTGGGGATGAGGTGGCTGGGTCTGTGGCTGCGCCGGTTCGTCGCCTGCGCTGGGCTGGGCGGGCCCTGGGCCGCGATCCTCGATCGCCCTTGGTGCGCCCAGGTTAAGGCGATCATCTCGATCTCCGAGCGGCCGTTGGACGCCCGAAGTGGAAACCAGGCGTATGATCTGCCCTTGGCAATCCGAGAGAACGGCCATCGTCAGCGGTGGATCAGTTGTGGAGCATATGAGCATGCATTTTTTTCAGTTACGTCGTTTTGTCGCTGCGAACATGGTGCTGCTGTTTCTGAGCATGAATGCGGTCACCTTGTCGGCGCAGCCTGAGTCTTCGGATCAACGACCGTTGCCGCCGGGAGCCCTTCGACAATGGGGCGATCCGATCACTCCTTTCGCCGCGGGAACACAAAGCGCGGCGTTCTGCCCGAAGACCGGTATGCTCGCACTGGGCGATGCCCATGGCAACGTGCGGCTGTGGAACGTGAACGATGATGCCCAGGTCGCGACGCTTCCCAGGGCCGATGGCGGAGCTTTCGCGTTGAGCTTCAGCGCCGATGGCAGTCGACTCGCCGCCGCCGGAGCGGCAGGTTTTTCCGTTTATTCCATGGCTGAACGCAAAATCATTCGTACGGTTTCCGTAACCACCCGCAGCGCCCAGAACGTTCGGTCGCTTTCGTTCGGGATCACCCCAGACGGCAAAAAGGTGGCGACCGTTCGCGAAGGAAGGTTACTTATCCACGATGTGGACACAGGCAAGACGCTGCCCGATATCTCGGCCGGCAGGGGATTCGTCCAAACCATGGCTCTTTTACCCGATGGCCAAACCATCGCCGTCGGGACGCTCACCGCAGAAGTACATCGGCTGCGGCTGGCCGATGGCAGGGCGATCGGGCGTCCGATTCAGTTGTTCCCCGACGGAGTCTTTAACCAGGGAGGGGTGATGGGTCTGGCCTACAGCCCTGACGGGCGTGAACTCATTGTCACTTACCCTGTAAACAAGATGTGGGCTTTCGATGCCCGAACGGGCGATCAGCTTCGCCAATACGAGGTCACCAACCCGAGCCGACATATCACGATTGGCCGTCGGGGTGAAAACCAGTTGATTGCCGTGCGCGAGGGGAACGGTAGCACGACGATCTGGAAAGATGCGGAGACGGAGCCTTGGAAAGTCATTGACTCTTCGTTGGGTTTTGGGATTACTTTTCTGGCTGCGGCGATTTCACCCGACGGCAGAATCATCGTTTCGCCGACCACCACCGGCAGCTTTGATCTCCTTGACCTCGAGACCATGCAGCGGCCCGGTAATCGTTCCGGACACGCCGGGGCGGTGATCGCGGTTGCGACATCCCCCGATGGTCGTCGGATTGCATCCCTTGGCGAGGATCGTCAGTTGCGCGTGGTCAGCATTGACCGCGACCCAACGCTCCTCCGAGTGCGATTGGATGCGACGACCGCCGGTGACAGTCTTGATTTTCAGCCGTCGCGGATCAGAGTCGCGACGTCGAGGCAGATGCGAGGCACCATTTTCGAAGTCGACCTCGAAACGGCCAAGGTCCAGCAGAATGCCCTTCTGATGGTCAACGCAGTGGGACTTGTGCCGGGTACGCAAACCGCGCTGCTTGCCGCTTCCCGCAATAACCAGCTTCAGCTCTGGGATGGTGCCCAAGACAGCATTATTGTCGAGATTGCATCCCTCCTCCTCCAACCGCTGGCCTTCTCGATCACCAACCCGGGACGTCAGGCCGCGGTATTTGAGTCAGGTGCGGTCAGCCTCTGGGATACCGAACGGCAAAGCTCACTTCGCCGATTCTCGACCGATCTCGGCAACGTTCGACCCGCCAATGGTGTCATCTCCAATGATGCGTCGATCGCGGTGATCCTGGGCAACGACGGTATCTTTCGCGTGATGGAGATGCTCACAGGCGGAATCGAAACCCCCACGGTGATCAATGCACCGGCAAGCATCGCCATTAAATCCCGCATCGCTGCATTTGTTCCCGGCAACTCTCGATATCTGTTGACCCTCGGCGAGAATCGACGATTGGTAATCATCGATCTGGTCGCCGCGACCATCGCCTATGAGTTCCCTGAGCTCAACGCAACCGTAACCGCCGTCGCATTCACTCCGGATGGCCAGCGCATCATCACAGGCTTCGACGATGGCACCATGACGCTCTGGTCATTTCCGGAACTCAAGACCTCCGCACCGATCGAGGCGACGGATGCCCGGCTTGCCGAACTCTGGGAGGAACTCGCTGATGCCGATGGGATGGAGGGTTATCGCGCGGCAAGGCGACTGGCCGCCGCCGGGTCAGCGGGCGTCTCCCTCATCCGCGGTCAGCTCGCGCCCGCCGTCGACCAGACCGACATGATCGCGGAACTCATCAGCCAACTCGACAGCGACAGCTTCCGCATACGCGAACAGGCCGCCGCCGCATTGATCGACATGGGCCCGGTTGTGCGCGCTGAACTTCAGAACGTGAAGAATACCGGGCGACCGAGCGCCGCGATGGCCGAACTTATCGACCGTGTTCTCAGTGCGACCGAAGTGGTTCAACCCGAGACCCGCGCGCTACGACGAACGGTCCGTGCCTTGGCCGCGCTGCAATGGATGAACACACCCGAAGCGATCGAGCTCATCAAAGAGTACGCGACGGGCGATGAGGATGCGGTGCTCACCGTAGAAGCGCGGCGAGTCCTCGAGATGATCGGTAAGCAACCGTAACCCCGATCTGATGTGAGGAATCGGTGGGGGACCCTCAGCCACGGTGGCCAAAACACAGTTGCATGCCCACGGGCGGACGTCCCTGTAGAAGGGCGTCGAGAACGATGTGTTCGTCGCCCTGGCTCAGATCGCCAGACGGGTCAGGCGCCGCGGCGCTCCCCGGAACCCACCTTCCCATGAGCGACGGGGCCTGTGCCAACTCCGAACCGCCGATCGCGCCCTTGTCGCTTCATGCTGCAATTACCCGGTAATGGCCTGAGGTGCGGCGATTTTCGCCGATCGTCCTGGCCCCTGCCCCCGCCCCCGCCCCCGGAACCAATACCCGGAGCGATTGTCGTTGTCTGAAGCGATCAACCAGCCTGAATCCGAGCCCTTATCGCCGGTCGAAAGTGATGCGGGCGATGTCGGCGGGACTGTCGGGCAGTCGGAGCCTGATCCGATCGAGCCGGATGCGGTTCTCAGTGCCTGCAAGCGGTGGCTGGCTCTGGGGGTTGATCCGTACATCATTGCGCGGCGGCTGGAAAAGAAGTTCGGCTCCGTGATCGCGCAGCAGGCTGAGATGTGGGTTCGCCGCGCTCGTGAAGAAATGCTGGCCAGTCTCAATGTGCCGCATGAGCAGCGGACCGCCGAGGCGGTCTGGTTCTACAAGTACATCATCAGTCATCCCCAAGCCACCATAAGCCAGAAAATCCGCGCTCGCATCCGCATCGATCAACTCATCGGCCTCACCCCGATGCCAACCCCACGAACCCCCGGCCCCGGAAGCGTCGGAAGTGTCACGGCCACCGGAAGCCGTGCCCCCGGAAGTTATCCCGCCCTCGGAGGTTTCGCCGCCCCCGGAAATTTTGCCGGCCACGAAGCCCGCGCTTCCGGACATTTCCCGGGAAGTGCTCCGATCACCGGAAGCAATCTTGGAGCAGCGGGATCGGGAAGTGTCCGCACGGCCGCCAACTCCGGGGGAGGCTCTGGCAGCGCGCGCGGAAGCGAGCCCCGATGCCCCGTGGATACGCATATAGCCGACAATTTCGCGCGCCGCGCATCGGAAACGATTGCCAAGCGAAGTGCGGCCGGGGATGAACAGCACAACGACCAGGCAACATCCGCCGCGCAGGACCGGCCGTCGGCAACACAGGATTCAGCCGGTACCCGAATCCGACAGCGGTCTGACGACCGGCGAGGCGATTCGGCTGCTGCTGATCGTTTCGCTTGCGAGAGTTCCGGAGGTTCCAGCGACTTCGGCGGCTTCGGGGAC
>JAFIFY010000168.1 GCA_020831765.1 Phycisphaeraceae bacterium
CAATCTGCAACGCGCGGCTCTGTTTGG
The DNA here is from genome assembly GCA_020831765.1 of Phycisphaeraceae bacterium. Taxonomy (GTDB): domain Bacteria; phylum Planctomycetota; class Phycisphaerae; order Phycisphaerales; family Phycisphaeraceae; genus JAFIFY01. Next base: position 28 of record JAFIFY010000168.1, read on the forward strand.
CGGCGAGAGTGCGAGTGTAATCGACCCCGCCCCGAGACCAATCTGCAACGGCGGCGACACCGTGAAGTTCGCCGACTCGAGTGTAATCGACCCCGCCCCGAGACCAATCTGCAACTCGCCCTCATCGCGGAAGATCGGGGTGTGGAGTGTAATCGACCCCGCCCCGAGACCAATCTGCAACTGTCCTTTCGTTGTGTCTGGCGGAATTGCCAGTGTAATCGACCCCGCCTTTCAAGCTTCTCGTGCGAAGGGCATCATCCAAACAGCAAAGCCAGACGCTAACCCACAAGGGCTTCAGTGCTTGAGCACGGAAAGTGACATGCGGCGTTCGAGTTCTTCGACCGGGCGGGCGACAAGGTCATAATCCTGCCAGGCCACGACGCGGCAGCGGACACGTTCGCCGGGCACCAGTTGCCCTTGGGTCACCACGATGGTCGAGCCATCGATCTGCGGCGCTTGCGTGCTGCTCCGGCCGATGCAGGCCGTCCAGGGCTGATCCGGATCGTGCGGGCCCATCAGTCCATCTTCGGCTTCCACCTCCGTGGGCCCTTCTACCTTGTCGATCAGCACATCCAGCTCCGGCCGCGCATCGGCCAACTCGGCGTTGCGGGCAAAGGCCACTTCCTGCTGCACGCGCATCAGTTCATCGCGCCGGCGCTCGGCCACCTTGGGGCTGATGGCCTTGCCCGCCTGGTGCATCGAGCCGGCGGGTGTGCCCGGCTCGGGCGAATAGGCGAAGACACCCATCGCATCGAAGCCGAAATCGCGAACGAACCGGACCAGCTCCTTGTGCTGCTTTTCGGTCTCGCCGGGATAGCCGCTGATGAAGGTGGTGCGGATGGCGATTCCGGGCACCCGATCGCGGAGCCTGGCCAGCAGGGTTTCGATCAGCTTGCGACTCGTGCGGCGGCGCATCGAATCCAGCACCGCATCATTGATGTGCTGCAACGGCATGTCGATGTACTTGACCACCGAGCCCAGCCGGGCGATGGCATCGATCATCTCATCCGTGAAGCAGGATGGATAGGCGTACATCAGCCGCAGCCACACCTGCCCGGCGCCCAGTTCCAACTCCACCGCGCTGTTGAGCGCCTCGAGCATGCCGGTCAGGCCCGGCCCATAGCCGATATCCTCGCCGAAGCTGGTCGTATCCTGTCCGATGAGGTTCAGTTCCACCGCGCCATCGGCGATCAGTTGGCGGGCCTCTTCGATGATGCGGTCCACGGGCTTGGAACGCATCTTGCCGCGAATGCTCGGGATGGTGCAGAAGGCGCAGTTCTGGTTGCAGCCTTCGCTGATGCGCAGATAGGCGTAATGGCGCGGCGTAAGGCGGAAGCGATGGCTGTCGCTTTCAAAATACCCAGCGCTCGAGGGATCGTTCTCGATCTGGCGTTCCCGCCGCGCCATGGCAGCGCTGGCGGCGATCGAGGAATAGACCGGCAACTCGACCAGGGCATCGTTACCGCCGGGCAGCGGCTTGGACAGGCCGCGCACCGCCTCGGTCACCCGGTCGCGATCGAAAACACCGATCAGGGCATCGACGCCCGGGCACCACTCCAATATCCGCGCCCGATGCCGCTGAACCAGGCAACCGGCCACGATCACCCGCTTGACCTGCCCCTGCCGCTTGCGCTCCAGCGCCTCGCGAATCTCGTGCAGCGATTCTTCCTTCGAGGCTTCAAGAAAGCCGCAGGTATTGATGATCACCGCATCGGCATCGGACTCATCGGTCAGCCGAAGGCCGGACTCGGCCAGCATGCCCATCATCTTCTCGCTGTCCACGAGGTTCTTCGGACAACCGAGACTGACCATGGCCACCGACCGGACCGAAGCTGTATCTTCAGCTTCGGAAACGGCTTGCGGGTCTGGATGCGTGGTGGTCGTGGTATTCATATCCGGCCAATGGCCTCCCTCGGCCCCGCTGGCGGCGCATGCGGGCGACAGGTTCGTCTAAATGGGACAACAGCCCACGCCGGCCTCGACCGGCAACCCCCAACGAGCGATCACTTTAGACGGCTCGACCCCAAACTTCCACACCCCGCGACGGGATTGAAGCCGCAGCGCTCATCCAGCGCGGCCATCAGCCTCCGAAACCGCCGCGCGGCCTGAAACCTCGACCTTCCAGGCCTGCCAACGGTTCCAGTCTTCCTGCCAGTAAAGCTCAACCAGCCGCTCCAGCCCGACCCAACTCAGCCGCATCGCCATCACCAGCGGGATGAACGCGATCAGGGCGCCAATCAGCCAGTAGGTCGGCTCGGTCACCCACGCCGGCTGAAGTTGATCCAGAAACGGAATCAGTGCCATCCATGGAATCATCACCAGCGCCATCAGCCACGCCCCGGCCGCGACCAGAAAGACCAGCAACATGCCCAGAATCCCGGCCAGCCGAATCCATTGCGATCCAAGTCCTTGCATGGAGATACTCTAGCACAAGGATCGATCGCCGCGCGTCTGGCCCCCTTCCGGCCCGCCCGCGCTGTCTGATGCGGAACGGATCGTAATTCCCTCGCTTGTCCAGGTCAGGGCCTCGTGTACATGGTTTCCATGATCACCGGTCGCGCACGCTGAAGCTGATATATGGAGCCTCAAGGCGACTTGCTCGAACCGCACTGGAAGCGAGATGATGGAAAGCCCCGGAGACACAAGAAAAGATTGACAACTCTTAATATATCGGTATACTCATTCATCGGTGCCCGGAGATGGTCTCCGGGCCGATTGCCGACCGCAAGACGGAGCCCGATGCGTGCTTTGGCGGTTGGAACGATGCCGCGGGCGGTGATGAGCAGTTCGGATTGACACTCCGGAATCACCACGCTCCACCGGGCCATACCTCCGGCCCACACACCGGCCTCTCTCGGCGGGTTCAAGTTATTTCAGTGTTCCGTGTCGGGTGGATTCGATTGCATTGGTCGGGGCCCGCGACATGAGTTGGCCGCGCACGTTCCCGCCTCCTGACCATGGAGGCTCGGCCCATGGACGCATCAGATGAAGAGGGTTTGACCGGGGCAAGCGATGCCGGTCGGTACACCATCCTCCCCGGGCTGGCAACCGCCGGCTCGGGGCGATTGCATTGGCCGCGCCTCGCCGCATCCCACGCCGTGCTCCATGGCGTCTGGTTCCATCATGAACGCCGATTGATTCATCCACGCTGATTCGCCCGATGGCGCGCTAGCGCCCGCCATCGACATGCACATCCATCGCAGAAAGGAGAGCGCCATGAACCGCTTTCATCGCCTGACCGGCCGGCTGTCCGCCCTGGCCCTGCCCGTTCTGGCCTCCACGGCATCCGCGAACCTGGTCATCACCACCGACATCACCATCGACGGCAACGCACCACCACCGGACAACCAACTGATCGTCTCACCTCCCGGCGGCGTCTTCATCGGACACACCAGCAACGACCCACTGCTGAACATGATCAACAGCGCCGGCAGCCAAGGAGTCGAAGCCGTAGTCGTCGGCGGTCTGACCGACGAGACGGGAAACCTGCGCATTGAAGGTGGAAGTGAGTTGGCCAACACGGGTGGTGGAGACTATCTCATCCAGTGGGGATCGCATTGGGTCCGTCGCGGGGACGCTTACGTCGGCCTCAATGCCGGCTCCCATGGCGCCGTCACTATTACGGGTCCGGGCTCGACGTGGACCAACGACATGAGCCTGTTTGTCGGCTATTCTGGCTCGGGAACGCTGACCATCGCCGACGGTGGCAGCGTGTCGAACTGGTTTGCACGCATCAGCAACTATTCTTCAGGAGTGGGCTCCGTCAGCATCACCGGTCCTGGATCAACCTGGACCAATAGTGACGACCTTGTTATTGGCAGTTCCGGCTCAGGAACCATGACCATCGCCAATGGCGGCAGCGTGTCAAACTGGTTTGCACGCATCGGCAACTATCCTTCAGGAGTGGGCTCCGTCACTGTCACCGGTGCTGGATCAACCTGGAACACCAGCAACGCACTCACGATCGGCTACATGGGTTCGGGATCTATGACCATCGCCGATGGCGGCCATGTGATCAACACCTCAGGGTACATCGGCCGCACTGCCTGGTGGGGGAGCGGCGCAGAAGGAACGGTCACCGTCACGGGCGCTGACTCAACCTGGACGAACACCGGCAACCTCATCCTCGGCGGCTCATCACTCACCCAACCCACCACCGCCACCGGCACTTTGACCGTCAATGATGGCGGCGCGGTCCATGTGGGCGGCACACTGCGCATTCATGAAGGCGGCACCGTCAACCTCCAGACCGGCGGTCATATTCACACGCACCATCTCGACCCTACCGGCGGCATCTTCAACTACACCGGTGGCACGCTCAAACTGACCGGTGCTTTCACGGGCGCCCTGCCTGCCGTCCCCGACACCGGCAAACTTATTGTCAGCGGACCGGAAGCCACGCTCAGCAACAGCGGTTCCTTCGCCGTCGCGCCGTCCGGTGCTTCGGAAATGCTTGTGGAGGAAGGTGGTCGCGCCACCAACGGTTGGGCCTATATTGGTCTTGACAGCAACGCAACAGGCACCATAACCGTCACTGGTGCAGGATCATCGTGGAACAGTGACTATCTCAAGATCGGCTATGGCGGAACTGGAACGTTGAAGATCACCGATGGTGGTAGCGTGGTCAGTACCGCTGGTTACATAGCTAGGGACTTTGATTCATGGGGACATGTCACCGTCAGCGGTCCTGAATCCGTTTGGACAAACAGCAGCGATATCTATGTGGGTTTTTTCGGTTCTGGCACACTGACCGTCACCGACGGCGCCATCGTGGACAGCGACCGCACTCATATCGGAATGAACAGCTCGGCTGAAGGTACGGTCACTGTTTCTGGTGCAGGATCAAGCTGGACCAACAGCGGCTTGCTCTATGTCGGCGATTCCGGCATTGGAATCATGAGCATCACCGACGGCGGCAGCGTGGCCAACGCCACGGGATACATCGGATGGGGAATCGACTCAGAAGGCGAGGTCACCGTCACCGGCGCCGGATCGGCATGGACCAATGGCAACACCCTTTCGATCGGCCGGGCCGGCTCCGGAACCCTGACCATCGCCGATGGTGGCAGCGTGGCCAACACCACAGGATACATCGGCTGGGATGACAATGCCCAGGGCGTCGTCACCGTAATCGGCGCTGAAACCACATGGACCAACAGCGGCGCGCTCCATGTCGGTCACTCCGGCTTCGGAACCCTGACAATCGCCGACGGCGGCAGCGTGGCGAATCTGACGGGCAACATCGGCAGGCTTGATGGCTCGCAAGGCCACGTCACCGTCACCGGCTCCGGCTCGATGTGGACCAACAGCAGTGGGCTGGACGTTGGGCGCTACGGCAATGGTATTCTGACCATTGCCGATGGCGGTGGTGTTATCAACAGCATCGGGTACATCGGCCGGTATGGCACTTCCCAGGGCACTGTCACGGTCACCGGTTCTGGATCGACCTGGAACAACAGCGGCGCGCTCTATGTCGGCGATTCCAGCTCCGGAGCCATGACCATCGCTGATGGCGGTAGCGTATCCAACGTCTCGGCATTCATCGGCTCGGTGAGTGGAGCCACAGGTATAGTTACGGTCAAGGGACTCACTTCCACGTGGACCAGCAGCGGTTCAGTTTTTGTTGGCTCCTATGGCTCCGGAGCACTGACCATCGCCGATGGTGCCAGCGTAGCCAATGCCATGGGTTACATCGGCAGGTGGGACACCGCCGACGGCACCGCCACCGTCACGGGCACTGACTCAACCTGGACCAACGCCGGCGACCTCATTCTCGGCGGCTCTTCATTGACCCAAGCCACCACCGGCACCGGCACTTTGACCGTCAACGATGGCGGCGCGGTCCATGTTGGCGGCACACTGCGCATTCATGAAGGCGGCACGGTCAATCTCCAGACCGGTGGCGGCATTCACACGCACCATCTCGACCCTACCGGCGGCACCTTCAGCTACACCGGTGGCACCCTGGCCTTGACCGGTATTTTTTCCGGGAATCTTTCCAGCATCCCCCACACCGGCAAGCTGATCCTCAGCGGGCCGGATGCGACGCTCAGCACGATCGGCGCCTTCACGGTGGGCCAGACCGGCGCGGCGGAAATGGTGGTTGAAGATGGGGGCAGTGTTGCCGATAGCTGGGCCTATATCGGCATGGAAAGCACCGGAACGGGCACGGTGACCATCATTGGCGCCGGCTCTTCGTGGACCCACAGCAGCGGGCTGCATGTTGGAAGTTCCGGCTTCGGCACCCTGACCATCGCCGATGGCGGAAGCGTGAGCAACACCCAAGGATTCATCGGCGCCAACTTCGATGCCTCCGGCAGCGTCACCGTCACCGGGCTTGGAGCAAACTGGGTGAACAGCACCGAGCTGCGTGTTGGGAATTCCGGCTCCGGCACCCTGACCATCGCCGATGGTGGAAGCGTGAGCAACACCACGGGATTGATCGGCATGAATGACACTGCCGACGGTCGTGTCACCGTCTCCGGCTCCGGCTCGTTATGGACCAACAGCAGCGGACTCGAAGTCGGTCGCCACGGCACTGCGGAGATGACCATCGCCGAAGGTGGAAGTGTGGCCAACACCATGGGGACCATCGGAAGACATGACACCGCCGAGGGACACGTCATCGTTACCGGAGCCGGATCGACCTGGACCAACAGCAGCATCCTGCAGGTCGGCGTCTACGGCCATGGAACCCTGAAAATCACCGATGGCGCAGGCGTGATCGCCGCCTCAGGCTTTGTTGGTTACGTTGGCGGTTCCCAAGGGGCCGTCGAGGTCATCGGTCCAGATTCCTCATGGACCAACAGCAGCCAACTTCATGTCGGCTCCTTCGGCTCCGGCAGTCTGATCATCGCTGAAGGGGGCAGCGTGTCCAGCAGTTCGACGGCCATCGGGTCCGGAGGCCCATCAGGGGCTGGAGAAGGTAGCATCACCGTCACCGGTCCCGGATCGACATTGACCAACAGCAGTGGGATAAACGTCGCCCATGTCGGCTTTGGGATCATGACCATCGCCGATGGTGGCAGCGTGTCCAACACCAACGCCAACGTGGGAACGAACAGCGCTGCGGAGGGTATTGTCACCGTCACGCGCAATGGATCATCGTGGACAAGCAGCGTCGAACTCTCCGTTGGGTATTACGGCTCTGGAACCGTGATCATCACCGAGGGTGGAAGTGTGTCCAATACCGTCGGTTACATCGGCCGGTTCGATGATTCGCAAGGCACCGTCACCGTCACCGGTGCTGACTCAACCTGGACCAACACCGGCAATCTCATCCTCGGCGGCTCATCACTCACCCAACCCACCACCGGCACCGGGACTTTGACCGTCAATGATGGCGGCGCGGTCCATGTCGGCGGCCTGCTCAAGCTTCATGCCAACGGACTGCTTCGAGGCGCGGGCGGAACGATCCATGGGGATGTCAACAATTCCGGTGTCGTCGGCCCCGGCGCATCGCCCGGCATCCTCACCATCGATGGCGACTACACCCAGATGCCCTCAGGCGCGTTACAGATTGAGCTGGGAGGGCTGGTTGCCGGCACGCAGCACGATCAACTGATCATCACCGGACAGGCCGCGCCGGGCGGCGCACTCTCGCTGGCGTTGATCTCACCCGATGGCATCGCCCCGGTCCACCAGCCCGAATACGGCCAACAGTTCACCATCATCGAAACGGGTGGGACCGTGACAGGCCGTTTCGAGACGATTGATGGTGTCCTGCTAAGTTCCAACCATGCGCTGGCCGTGACCTACGGTGACGATCAGGTTCAGGTGACCGTGGCGATGCCCGGCGACACCAACCTTGATGGCATCGTCGATGATGCCGATCTTGCCGCGCTGCAGGCGGCGTTGGGCAGTACGACAGGTGTAACCTGGGTCGATGGCGACTTTCATGGCGACGGCCGCGTCGGCCTTCGCGATGCGTTCCTGCTGTTTGACAACTACAACGCATCCGCGGGCACATCGGCAACCATACCCGAACCCGGATCACTGTTCCTTCTGGCCGGTGCTGGCATGGCCGCGCTGATCCGGCGTCGATGCCGCGAGGGCTGAGATTCCCGCTTCGCGGGCCTCCCGGTCAATCAGTGCGTAAACAGAGAATCCCGGGTCCATCTTGCGATGGACCCGGGCGTTTGTTTCAGTGAAGGCTGATTGACTGGCGACAGGTTCGCTCACGCCGCGCGTCGGCGGAGGAGCAGAACGGAGCCACCCAAAGCGAGCAGCGCCAGCGAGGCGGGCTCGGGCACAGCGCCGGCGACGATGCTGGCGGGGAATTCGTACCGTTCACCCGGCCCGAGGGTCAGGGCGTTGAGGCTCAGATGCATTCGGCCAAAATCGATGTTGTAATCGCCCGGGAGAAGCTCGAATCCACCAACGCCGATCGGGCCGGTTCCCGAAGGACTGACCGTATTGAACCAGTTGGCCGTGACCGGCTCGTACGGAGCGCCCAGCGTATCAATCCAGAAGCTCGAAACCCGAAAATCAATCTCGATGCGTTGATTGACGTTATTGATGGTCCCGCCGCCAAGCGGTGTGGTGTCCAGATCGGCTTGAAGATGGATAAAGATATCACCGATACCCGGGTTCCCGGCCGGGTCCAGCGTTGGATAGGTGTATTCGACCCAGATGAGCGGGTTGCCGAAGCTGACCGTGCTCCCAGTGGTATTGGTGAGGGTCGCCGGTTGGCCGGCGCCCGGCAGGCCGCTTCCGGCCGGCGCACCGGTGACTCGCACGCCGCGCAAGCCGACGACCTGACCAAACGTGGTGGTCGCCCCGGCGGGCAGATATTCGACCATGCCCGCGAACTCGATCCCCGGCATTCCCGGTACGGCCAACGGCGCGCCCGGATCGATCACGATCATGCCGTTGACCGCGCCCGACGCATCCCCCGGCCCGCCATCAACCACCTCCGAAGCGGTTCCGGGAAACAGGGTGAGCGCGGCCGACAGCGGCTGCGACTGAAAGCCGACGACACAAGCGGCCGCCATCACGATGCGGGTAACAGTTGTCTTCATGGTTGTCCTCCTTTGGACTGTGTAGAGAGAGAGAAAAACGGCAAGTCATGGCTGCAACGACCGACGACTCGACGGCCGATACGGCGGCGGCACATCAAAGCACCTCCGGTCAGCAGCAGAAGCGCGGCATCGGATGAACCGGCCATCGCCGCCGAACGGCAGGCCGGGATCAAGACAGACCGATCGCGGTGGGATAGAGAGAGTTCAAAGTCGACCAAACCCTTTCAATCGGCCACATCGCCGCACGATCGTGCGACAAAGAACCGGGGCCGAACGCCTCGCAAACCGAAAATACGGCCATCAAGCCTCAAACACATGCTCGAACGCATGAAGCATATCAAACGGCTGTCAATATGCAAGCATTTTTGGCCGTTTGCGTGGGATTTATTTCACAAGATCGCATGGTCCGCATTACGTGATTGCGATTCAGTGTGCACCAATCACTTCGATCAACCCACACTGCCGGATGATGATCGTCCGAACCACTCAACCTCAACGACCCACGCCGGCAGCGAAAAACCCGGGCCCATCTTGCGATGGACCCGGGCACTTGTTTCTGGGAACGATGATTGTTTGGTGTCCAGTTCGCTCAGGCAGTGCGTCGGCGGACGAGCAGAGCGCATCCGCCCAGGGCCAGCAGCGCCAGGGAGGCGGGCTCGGGAACGAGGATCGGGGATACGCGATGCATGGTCGCCTGCTCGTAGTCGTAGGCGAGGTTCAAGAGCAGCAGTTCATCCCACTGATCGCCGATGAAGTACATCGGAAACGGGGTGCCATCGTCGTAGTAGCCACCGGGGACCACAACGCCGGGGATGCCCAGGATGTTGACCGCAGCGCCGGGCGTGCGGCCGATGCCCTGGCCGCTCTCGAGCGTCGGCACGGGACGGGAGAACTGGGGCATCACGATCGCATCCAGTTCGAATTCCTCCATGATGCTTTCGAAAAATTCCCGCATCTCAGCCCGGCGGACGAGATAAGCATCCAGGTCCGGACGCGAGATCGGGTTGGCCTCCGAGGTCTCGTTGGGCATCCGGTCGATGTCGTACCAGCTCTCGCCGGTCAAAGCTTCATACTCGGCCACGGAGTTGAAGGCCGCATCCGGCCCGAGGCGGGCCAGGTACTGGGCGATGTCGTAGCTGAACGTGCCCGAACCTGGAATGCCCGTGCGGAGCGAGGCCCACGCGGTATCCACGAACGGATCATCAATCAGCACCGCGCCCAGCGATTCGAGCACGGCCAGTTCCTGGTTGAAGAGCGACTGGGTCTGCGCATCCAACGATACACCGTTCCAGCCGCCGGTCTGGTAGACCGCGATTCGAGCGCCTTCCAGCGCGCCCAGGGTCAGGTTGGCCGCGTAGCCGCCTTCGGGAATCTTGCCCACGCTCAGAAGCGTGTTGTAATCCTCGTAAGTCGGCCCGGAGAGCACATCCATGAAGACCGCCGCCTCGTACACGGTCTTGGTCAGCGGTCCGTTTACATCACGGAACGTTCCGGCAAGCGGAAACACGCCGGCGCCGGGGATGAGGCCGAAGGTGGGACGGACACCGACCAGTGAGCTGGCCGAGGCGGGATTGGTGATCGATGAACCGGTTTCCTCGGCCATCGAGATGGTCGCCATACCGGTGGCCACCGCCACGCCACTGCCGCCGCTCGATCCACCGGGCACGCGGGTGATGTCGTAGGCATTGAGCGTTGCGCCCATCAGCGAACTGGTGGAATTGGTGCCTGAGCGTGAGAAGTCCGGGACGTTGGTCTTGCCCAGGATGATCGCCCCGGCTTCGCGGATGCGCGCCACCAGCGGCGCATCGGTACCGGGAATGATATCGACACCACCGGTGGTGCTGCTGAACGCCGTCGAGCCGGCGGTCGTGGGCAGACCCTTGGTATCCATCGGGTCTTTGATGGCGGTCGGAATACCAAAGAGCGGGGTGAACTCCACGCCATCGGCGATCAGAACATCGATCTCCGCCGCGCGGGCCATCGCGCCATCGTAATCCAGCGTGATCCAGGCGTTGTAAACGCCGTTGAACGCGGTGATCTGATCGAAGTAAGCCTGTGTGAGCTGCGTTGCGGTGAAGGTTCCTTCCGTGTAGGCCGCATGAATCTGCGGAATGGTCAAACCCATGACATCGATCTCAGCCGAAGCCGAGGGGGTGAAGGTTGAAGCACCCAGTGCCATCGAAGCGGCGACGGAGTACAAGCCGAGCGTTGAAAATGAACGCATGAAACATCTCTCTTCTGAAGCCCAGGTCAAGCCAACAACGAGATCGGATGTACGCCATCCTCCTTACCGTCTAAGTTGGCCGCGCCTGGGCGGTTTTGTGGGGAATCTCTCTTGACCCTGGAAGGTGCAATGCTCGCGAGCACCGACGCTCTTACTGCAACACTCGTGCCAGGCCCGATAAGGAATGCATTATGTAAAGGGGCGATCGCTTTACGGGCAATTGATGACTTTAGCATCAACTTTTGCCCTCATGCGCGGCACAACGCGGCTACCTGGTCGGATTCGGGCGTTCGGATCGCAAGGGACGGTCGCGGCGGCCTCCGGACCAGGCGTAAACCGCGCGGCCGTGGCGGAACATCGATCGCGAGATCGCGCGCCAGCGACAATGATGGCCTGCGCACTAAGATAAAGGTGTGCCCCCACCCGGGGTCGAACGGCTGGACACCGGTAAGGGTGTGCAGGCCCGGCAGGCGGTGCCGTGCCAAGTCCACCGCAACCAACCCCCCGATGTTGACCAGCTACTGAAGTGAGCACGTCAGAGGCCACCATTGCTTCCGCGGTTTTCTCGAATCGAACCGATTGAGGACATTTCAGGATGAACAACAGGCTCCAACTCATTTTAAGCGCGGTTTTGGCTTTACTGCTGGCCACGGGAACAGCGTGTGATCGATCTGAGGAGCGAACGACGATCGATCAGATCGAGGATCGACTTGCCTCAGCGGGCAAGGATGCCACAGAGGCGGCGAAACTGATCAAGACGGTTGAGGCTGATATCGCCGAGTCGAAGGCGGAAATGGAACAGCTGCGCGAAGAGCGACGGCACACGCTCGAACTTGCCGACGAGATGGCATCGCGTCTGTCAGGTCTTGAGACTGAAATCGCAAACCACGAAACCAAGCGCAAGCAGATGGGCGATCGAGTTGCTGATTCGCTGCGGATGATTTTGTCGGTGATGGATCGAGAAATCACGTTCTTACAAAGTCAACACGAGCTAAGCTCATCCGATCGCCAGACGCTTGCGACCCTTCGAGCGAATCTCAATGCCCTGGCGGCGCAAGTTGAGGGCGCGGAGTTCAATCAAGGGAATAGCGACCAATGGGTTGAAGAGGCCCTGCGGCTGCATGCGAGCATGGAACCTTTCAGGTCAAGTGTGGACGCCGAGTGAGAGCCCGGCGGCATCCTGCCGCTTCCGGCATCCCAGGGTCAAGCGCGACCGAGCTGCGTTGGGATGGATCGGTACTGGCCGGGCAACTGGGCGAGGGTCTTCCGCTCTCGGACCGCCTCGACGGCCACCCGGTCCTTGAACCGGGCC